>JBCBDH010000226.1:0-9052 GCA_038529855.1 Bacteroidota bacterium
GTATGCCAATAAAATCCAATTCATCCCAAAAGGGTACGTCTTTGTATTCGCGATCCCAATTGGCGCCATAAGTCAATTGGCCTTTGTAAATTTTTCGGACTTCTCGAATTAGATTCCGCCAGTAGTTAGGGTGGTGGAGTACGGTTTTGTGTAGTTCCGTGCCAATGCAGAGGGCCGCTATATCCAGTTCTTCACAGAGATGGGCATAGTGCAAAATAAAGTCTCGATAGTTATTGGACCAGGTCTTCCAATCGTCAGCTTGATCAAAAAAAATGGTCCCCCTCCAAGCCTTTTCTGTTGGTTGACGAAGCCAAATGTGCGGTTTGATCATCACCTTTTGGCCGCGGGCATGGGCCGCCTGTGCCAATTGGCGAATAGCTGCATCTTTTCGCCAAGCTCCCCCTCCTCCTCTAGAAAATTTGATTTGGGTACTGTGATGATCCTCCTGCCAACCAAAGGGGACATCGACCAACCATTTGACATGATGATCGCCTAAATCACCTAATTGAGCAATCCGCTCGCTTATCGGCCCAAATAGGTGGATACCTCTCTGTTTATCTTCGGCTGCTACGTACACCTCTGGTTTATCCTCTTCCAAGGTGGTCCAGGATAAAAGGAGCAGTAGACTTATCAAACAGGCTGCAAAGGGAAAAACAAAAAATCGACGCATAGCAATAATCAATCAATCCGCGCAAATGTACTAAAAGGAATGCTAGGGAATGGTCGTGATGAGATCATTGCATCGAAAAAATAATCCTTCGGCAAAACTATTGTGCTGACAAGCTGCCAGCCTGGCCCCCTGCCAAATCAATGACAGGTGGTAAGGGCCACTTAGATCGCCGAAGGATGAAAAAATGATGTCGTTTCTTTAAAGCAGCCTGTAGCTGTAATTTATTATTTTAGCTGTAGCTCCATCATAATGTCACTGCGTTCGTAAGCAGAGGTTTCTGCCAGGAAGTGTACTTCGCGGAAGCCCAGTCTTTTGTACAATTGGATAGCGGGTTGCAGCCGCTTGTTGGACAGCAGATAAACGGTTTTCGCACCAAGGGTCTTGGCTCTTTCAATGCTGGCCAGGCCCAGTTTTTTACCCACCTGTCGGCCTCTAAAGGTTTCCTCTACCGCCATTTTGGCCAATTCATAACGATCTGGCGAATCTTTTTTCAAAGCACAAGTCCCAACGATCTGCCCATCCAATCGGGCAAATAGAATCTGCCCTCCTTTATCCAAAATCTCCTCCTGATGGCGATCCAATACTTGCACATCAATATCCTCAATGGTAAAGTATTTTTCAATCCAATCGTAATTGAGCTGTTTGAAATAGTTGGCAAATTGCGGATCATAATCCAATATCTCTACCGCCTGGAGGAGGCGTTGGGAGCGATTTTTTCGGACGCGTTCGAGCAAGTCTTCTTCTTCCATCGCCTCTTCAAATGCACTAAGCGCATTGAGCAATTGGTGGTTTTGATGGCTGATCATCTGGTGGAGGCTGATAGCGATGTCGGCCCAGGCCTCCTTGATGTGAGGGAGTAAGTCCTGCCCCTGCTTACTGAGCGATAAAAGCCGTTTGCGGGCATCTTTTTGATCGCGAGAGGAGACGATTAAGCCTTGCTTTTCTAGCGTTTTGGCCACTTTGATGATAGAGGGGTGGGAGACCTGTAGGACTTGCGCCAATTCGGTTACGCTCATTTTTTCTCCCTGACTTAATGCGTAAAATACCGTAAAATTGTAGGGATCAAAATCAATTCCATACAGGCGATAAACTGCCGTACCATCTTTCATGATTCGGTCACAAGCACGTTTTAGACGGCTACCAATAGCCAATTCACCAAGCTGTGTGATGAGGTCATTACTGGCAATATGATTTAAGGAAGTCATTTATGTAACTGGTTACGTATTATTACACTAAATTAAAAGCTTTTTCCTGTCTTGTCAATAGGGGAGCTAAAAATTAAACGGTGATTCTACTTGTTGATCTTCTCTTTTTTATAATTTTAATGATCTGCAAGACCTTCAGCCCTCAACTTCTACCAGCATGTACGACAAAGCCATTGAAACCCTCGATCTAGAACAACTGCGAAATCTTCAAAATGAGCGACTCTCCCTCCTGCTCAATCGGATTTATGAAAAGGTTCCTTTTTACCAAAAGCAATTTGACCAAGCGGGTATCCATCCTCAGGACATCAAAGGGGTGCAGGACCTACACTACCTGCCTTTTACGCGCAAAAGCGATTTGAGGGATCATTATCCCTATGGTTTATTTGCCAGCCCAATGGAATCCATCCGCCGCATCCATGCATCAAGCGGTACGACAGGCAAACCTACTGTAGTGGGCTATACTGCCAATGATCTGGCTATTTTTGATGAGGTCGTGGCGCGTTCTTTAGTTTGTGCAGGAGCTAAGCCAGGTATGAAACTACACAATGCCTATGGCTACGGGCTATTCACAGGTGGCTTGGGGATGCATGGAGGCGCAACCTTATTGGGTATGGCGGTCATACCAGTTTCTGGTGGGATGACCGAACGGCAGTTGACCATTTTGCAGGATTTTAAACCAGAAGTGATCTGTTGTACGCCATCTTATGCACAAACACTGGCTGCAGAATGCCAAAAGCGAGGGATTGATACTCGTGCTTTAGCGGTAAAATATGCAGTATTGGGTGCGGAGCCCTGGACGGATAGCATTCGTAAACAGGTGGAGGAGGGCCTGCAGGTGGATGCTACCAATATCTATGGGCTAAGTGAAATTATTGGTCCTGGCGTCTCACAGGAAGATGTAGAAGAGAAAGGAACGGGGAGCTATATTTGGGAAGATCATTTCTATCCTGAAGTAGTGGATAGAGATACTGGCGAACCGCTGCCTTATGGCGAAGAAGGCGTCTTGGTTTTTACAACCTTAACCAAAGAAGCTTTTCCCATCCTTCGCTATTGGACCAATGATATCTGTTCCATTTACTATGATGCCCATGCCAAACGAACGCACATCAAAATGTCTGCGATCAAGGGGCGAGCTGATGACATGTTGATCATTAGAGGGGTCAATCTTTTTCATACGCAGGTAGAGGAAGTGATAGAAAAATGTGACTTTTTAGTTCCTAATTATCAGCTCATTGTCAGCAAAAAAGAGGCGATGGATCGGGTAGTGGTGCGGGTAGAAGTAGCGGAGGGAGCGGATGCGAGTAGGGAGGAGTTTAAGGAAATCTTGGCTCAAAAAATCAAAGCGACGATTGGTTTGTCGATGGAGATTCAGTTGGAAGCCCCAGGTATGGTACCAAAAAGCCAAGGAGGGAAGTTGAAGCGAATTGTGGATGAGCGGAAGTGATGGACGCGTGGAGCTTTCCCATTTTTTAGTCTAAATGTAGTCATCAGGTATGGATATCAAGCAATTGATCAAAGACGGAAGAATAGAAGAGGCCATTAAAGCGATTGGCCAACTCGATCTTGAAGAAGCGCACCAGAGCTTGCTGGATGATCTTTCCACTAGGTATAATTATTTAGAGCGTTCCGTGATCAGTCGAACAATTAATCAGGATAATGAGGAAGTGGAAAGGAATAAGCTATCCCAGGACATGCTGCGTCTATTGAAAATGATTGATGCGAAGCAGAAGGAAAATCGGGCACCTAGAAAAGCAGATCGCTGGTGGATTTGGGGTATGGGTATTTTACTGGTCTTGATCATTTCCTATGGTATTTCCCAATTGGGAGAAAAGGCCAGTGTCCAATACTGTATAGCTGCTGAATCCTTCCAATTGTACTCCAATGCGGAGACCTATCTTGAAAAACTAAAGAGCGGCGAACACACCAATGCCAGCATTACCATCTCGAAAAATAATTACTACATCGTATGCTTTGACATTCTAGCAGATCGGGAAAAGGCCATTTTTTCATTAGAGCGGCTGAAGGTTAGAGAAAGAAATCATAAATTATGGATACATGAGATTAGGTAGAATTGGTCAAGTCCTCCTTTTTTTGAATGTCCTTTTACTATTGTATTACGGCTACCAGCGTTTTTTTGCTGATCCAGAAGGAAAAATCAGCCTCGAAGAATTTCAACATAGTCTTGAACTTGATAATGCTAAAGATACGGTACTGCTAAGTTATATTTTGAAAGAGTATGATGCGACTGACCGAAAATTAAAAAAGAAAATAGCGGCAGATTATCAGCGCTATCGCGCTATCATTCCCCCCAATAAAGATAGGATTACTGCCAAGCAGATTGACTATGCAAAAGCCATTGCGACCTATCACAGTAGGGATATGACAAAGACCCTTTTTTTACTCGAGAATATTTTCAAAAAAGACTTAGGGATGAGCGATCTAGAGGGCTATATCGTTGCTTGTTATTATGGCCTTGGCCTGTTTCGCGAAGCGGCTGAGATTAAAGCCAAGTATAGAGGACTTTCCAAAAAATCATTGCATGATTATGCCAAATGTATTAGAAACTTTGGTTTAGTCAATTCCTATGAGGAGGCCAAAAGTTTTAACCAGATGAGTCAGGATGCTACTGGCATTTACGATATTTGGATTTATATCCCCATTGAAGTCTCCTCCTATTTATTTCAAAATATACATAGCCAAAGTATCCTGAAATCTGCTTTGACCGATAGGGATAAGGTAAAGATTTACGAATACCTCAGCACTCACCCCAATGGTAAATTCACTTCTCTTGCCCATTATCTAGTGGGCAATTACGATAAGGCATTGGAGGGAGAGGATAAAGATTATTTTCACGATGTATACTTGTATGCCAAGGGCTACTCCATCGTGCAGAAATACGCAGCTAACTACGTACGATTCAAAAAAGGTCAGCAGATCAAACGCTATGAAGAAAAAGAAATAGAAATCGCATTAGCCTGTTTCCGCAATTATACCAAATCCCATCCCAAAGCTGTCCATGCGGATGATGCTGCCTATTGGGTGGCCTTTTGCCATGCCTTGCTAAAGAACCATGCAGAAATTTTTCCTTGGTTAAATCGAGTAGACAGCTTGGGCAATCAAGATAGAGATTACCAAAGAATCAAAAAAAGATTCAAAGCCTATATCCTTGATCAAGTTCCATTAAATATAAGTCTAGAGAATATTGATTTTAACGCAGAGACCCCATTCCTCAACCGCTTAGTCGTTCGATTATCAGATAAGGGGAGTTCTGATGAAATTGCTTACATCATTAATAAATTTGAGCTCAATTCTAAAGCAGCGAAAGCTTCCTTTCAGGATTTGATTTATAATATGCTGGTCTTATTACCAGACCAAGTGATACAGCAAGTGATCAGTAAAATTCGCGATGCTGATAAAAGAGAATGGATTGGTAGACTGCGTTTACACAGACAGTTTATTCGTGGAGATATTGAAGTGCTCAGTGACAGAGATGCGGAAGATTTATCTCGCCCTTTTGATCTGGAATGGACTTCCTGCCGTTCTGAACTAAAGGATATTAATCATTGCGATTCCCTCATTAAAGACCTCATTGTCATTTTAAAGCACCGCGGTGACCATGTTTGTAACAAATACGATTGTGCGGATTTAATCTTAGGAGCAATTGATAGAATGAAAAAGAAGTTGGGTGGGCGCTGCCAAAAAATAGATCACCTCGATTTTTTGAAGATACAATTGCTCTACGACTACGATGTGGGCTTCCAATATTATTACTACAAACACCTCACTCCTGAATACATCCTATTAGAAAAAAACATTGTTCAATTTTTAGCCAATTATCCCAATAGCGAATATCGCGATGATGTTCTCTACCTCTCAGCGCGATTTGAATTGATCATCTTTGAACGATACAAAAATGGAGAACAAGTCGTACAGAAGATGATCGAGGATTATCCAAGATCAGAATGGACAGAACGGGCTTTAGAGCTTCTAGCCAATTGCAGCATTTACTACTACGCTAAATATCAAAAATACAATAAGCTCATTCTATCCATGTATCCTGAAAGCAGATATGCCGTGAAAGCTAAAGTGCGGCTGGATGAGATGGAAAAAGTTTTTCAAACCTCCCAGACCATCTTCTACGAGCAAAAGCCTTATTTGCGCTATCACCTGATTGTCGGTTCACTAAAAACAAAAGAAGAGGCAATGGGATTGGCAGAGCAATTGATCGAAATGGGCTATTCTGACACCAAAATTATTGACAGAGAGGAGCAAAGATACCTGGTTTCTCTCCTAAACTATCCTACCCGTTCGCAGGCCTCTTCCAATATCAGTAGTATCGACGAATTTGATGGCGTGTGGATTCTCCCTCATTGAATTTACTTCGCTTACTCTAAGATTTTGGCGGTTATATACAGCGCAATGGGCCCACGCTCATCTACGTTCCATTGACCAAAACTCGATGCTCTGGAAAAGCTTTGGCCTTCAGGGTAATTCTTTCCATGCGTATAAAACAACTGATTATCTCCCTTTTTACGAAACCAGATGCGGATCACCTCAAAGGTGACGATGATGTCAGAGGAAATGAGGAGTTCTTGATCGCTTAAATCTGCACTGATCCATTTGTCCTTTCGATGACTGGTGGTATAGATTTCTTTTTGTAACAGCTGTTTTCCTGGTAATCCATTTTCTACTTCGTAGAGATGAATTCGATACAAAACGCTATCTACTGTATTGAATCGAGTGTGGAAATTCACATTGGCCAGTTGATAGCGCTGACCTTCGTATTTGACCTTGAGCCCCCATTCTCCGCCAAAACCAAAATCCTTGATGCCGCTTTGGCCAGTAGTGGTTTTGGTGGTCTGGTATCGCCCCATTTTTTTACTACTTATGATTTTTGGTGGCTTGACGACTACCTCCTGAAGGGCATAGGTCTTGGCTTGAAGGGAAATGACCAATTCTTTTTCTTGGAGTTCGCTGACCAAAAGCTGCTTCGTTTCATAACCCAATATGGAAAAGAGGACTTTTTCATCCGCTTTCAGCCCAGAAATATCCAGTTGAAACTGCCCTTTATCATGGGAAATAACCCCTCGATTTTTATCCATTATACCAATATGGACATAGGGAATAGCTTCACGAGTACGAGCGTCGATTATTTTTCCTTTAGCGACTTGAGCCTGACTTGGAGTAGCAAAGAGCGCAGCGATTAGGAGGAACAGGACAGTAAGCCCATTCTCTTTCTGAAGCCAATAATTTTTCATGTGTACGAATGATTTTCAATACTAGGTTTAGGGTAATAATAGTTGATCTAAATCAGTGCGGGCAGCCTTTCGGAGTAAATTGGCTTACTCCGAAAGTAGCGGGAAGCTTTACTCTGAAAGTAGCGTTAAAGCCTTAGGACTTGTCAGTTCAATTTATTGCTTGATTCAAAAGTGAACACCTTATCAAGAACGAGGTTCAATCTTCCCCACCACCCAAGGCGCACCAAACAAATAAAAATTCATCCCTGTGGCTTGCTCAATTTCTATCAATTGATTCCTCAAGGCGATGGATCGAATACCAATGGCCGCACGAAGTTGATCCGCTTTCGCTAAATCAGCTTGCTTTAATTCATTAATATAGCCATAGCCCGCTGCTTGTCGATCTGAACTCACTGCGATCTGCCAATCAGCCACCA
This sequence comes from Bacteroidota bacterium, assembly GCA_038529855.1. Taxonomy (GTDB): domain Bacteria; phylum Bacteroidota; class Bacteroidia; order Chitinophagales; family Saprospiraceae; genus JBCBDH01. Next base: position 7,550 of record JBCBDH010000226.1, read on the forward strand.
AAGCAAAAGCATAAGGCGACATTTCACCTCGCTTCACGGCGTTCTGCAAGTCTCCCCTCAGTGCTGGATATATCGTATCTGCCCGATTATAAGCCGTCGAAATGGAATTGTGATGACTTAAGATGGTGGACGCCCAAATTTCCGTACCCACCAACTGTTCGCCAGGATAGCCATAGCTGGCCATGAGCTGCTTCAAACAAAGCATTTGCTGCTCACTATGTGGCGCAAATTGCTTCTCCGCGTAGCGATCCTGAGCTTTATCACGGATTCGAATAAAGGCCCCAAAGGCTTTCCGCTGATCTTTTTTCATAAGTTGTTTGGTTTGCTTACGCAAATCTGTATTTAAACGCTTGGAGAAAAGAGCATGCTGCTGTTCATAAGTTTTTTTAATACGCTTCCAACCAAAATCCTTTCCCCAACGCTTCACCATTTTATTTTTCTTCATGGCAGATAAAGTCCAACCAGCTGCCATCCCCCTTTGTAAATAAGCCCAAGCTAAGCTATCCCGCTCAAGTTGAATGGCGACCTGTGTCGCAATCTTGTAGTCCTTCAAAAAGACAAAGTCATATTCCTCAAAAAGATTGGCATAAAGGGCAATGGCCTCTTCATAGTTTTGCTGAGCAATCTCCGTTTCTGCTTTCAAAATACTTTGGTGATAAAGCGTATAGTCTTGCTGATTAGGCGGGGAGTAGATAGTGCCAGAAAAGAATTGGGCAAATAAGAGGAGGCTAAAAAGCGACATGGCTTTAGAACTTTAATTGCTTAATGCGTGAGCAGTCTTGTCGGAGTGAATTGGCTCACTCCGACAATTCGCGGAAGAGCCCGCATCATTTCTTACCAAAACTCACAGACGCTTCCCGATTACTAAACACCTCATCAATCAACCCCTCATCTGCTAAATTGGGCATGGTGATTTTTAGATTGGGATATTGTTCCATCGTTCGCTTGGCAGTAGCGATGGCTTCTGGATTGCGGGCCCAGCTTCTTCGAGCAATGCCATTATTGACATCCCAAAAGAGCATATTTTCCAATCTTCGCTTCGCCTCAGGCGTTCCGTCTAAAACCAAACCAAAGCCGCCATTCATCACTTCTCCCCAGCCTACACCACCACCATTATGTAGGGACACCCAGGTCGCTCCGCGGAAAGCATCCCCAATGACATTGTGGACGGCCATATCTGCCGTGAAGCGAGAGCCATCATAAATATTGGCTGTTTCGCGATAGGGAGAATCAGTGCCAGAGACGTCGTGATGATCCCTGCCCAATACGATAGGCCCACTTATTTCACCATTGGTAATGGCTTCATTAAAGGCACGGGCAATACGGATACGGCCTTCTGAATCAGCATATAAAATCCGAGATTTGGAACCTACAATGGGAAGATTGTGATCTGCAGAGCGAATCCAACGCAGATTATCGAATAGCTGAGGATGAATTTCTTCTGGTGCTTCTTGGAGCATAGCTTCAATGACTTCTCCTGCAATAGCATCCGTACGGTCGAGG
>JBCBDH010000227.1:0-9008 GCA_038529855.1 Bacteroidota bacterium
CGTGCCCTTCATAGCAAACAGACTTCCCGAGTGGCAGGCATCGGCAATACAAAGCTTGTATTTAGCTGGGCTAGACTTAAAAATCTCGTTAATCTCTTCGTGAAAAAGCTTATTATTGAAGCCATCAAAGTCGATGGGTAAGAAGGAACCTTTTAGACCATGCCCAGAGAAATAAAGGATGACCAAATCATCAGGCCCTGCCTGAGAAAAGACCTCTGTCATGGTTTTGGTGATGCGCTGTTTGGTCGCATCTTCATCAATGAGTATGCGGATGTGGTCATCGCTTAAAGCTCCTCCCTCGGGACTCTTCAAAAAAGCATACATGCGATAAGCATCATCATCCGTATAACGCAAAGCAGGCATATGACTGTAAGCCCCTATTCCAATCACAACCGCCCAGACCTTCGCCCTACGGGCTTCCTCTTGCAAACTTTGATCACCCATTTCTTCGGCAATTACTTCTTCCATCGTTGGCTTAGCTGGCGTTTCTGCTGCTACTTCTCCCACAAAAGTCCCTTCCCTCCACTCACCACTCGCAACTGTACCATCTTTCATAAATAGCGTACCCAAGCCATGAAACTGGCCATCCTTCCATTCGCCTTCATAGCGCTCTCCATTGGCATAGTAACAAATGCCTTTACCATGAGCCTGTCCCTGCTGGAAAGCGCCTACATATTTGGCTTCTGCATTTTGATACACATAAGTGCCTTGACCATCCGTACAATCGCCCTTGATACAGCCTTCTCTACCCATTTCCGCTCTGCTGTCGCCTACATATTCTCCTTCTACCCACTCCCCTGTTGTGGTCTGACCATTGATCTCGTACAGGGTACCTTTACCGTGAGAGTAATTATTTTTGAACGTGCCAATGTATTTATCACCATTGGGAAAATACCAGGTTCCCCAACCATCTAGCGAACCATTTTTGAACTGGCCTTCGTATTTGCTACCATCCGCATAGGCAAAAGTGCCTTCGCCATTTTGGCAGTCGCCCATTATACATCCTGACTGAATATCCGTTCCATCATCACCAGAGCTACCTTTGGCTTCTAGCTCGATGACCTGGCCTTGCTCATCTACTGGCTGGCCTTTCAGCCACTGCCCAGTGCGTTTGCTACCATCAGCATAGGTTTTTGTGCCTTTACCTTCAGGATAGCGATTGGCCCACTGCCCGGCATATTTACCACCGTCTGTGTAGTAGCAAACGCCTACACCGTGAATTTCACCATTGGCAAATTCACCAACATATTTAGCTCCGCTAGGATAGAGATAGGTACCTTCTCCATTTTGGCAATCGCCAACAAGGCATTGAGCAGTAATTGTAGTTATGGAAAGCAGGGAAAATAAGCAAAAGGAAAGTAAGGTCTTTTCCATATTGGATGATTGTGTGGTTATGACTGACAAAACAGCAGCAAATATATTACCAAAAATCATAATCTTGCTGCAAAGGTATAGCTAAAAAGCCGGCACACGGCCTCCGATAGAAACCATGCCCGGCGTTCAATCCAAAATCTGAACAACATTATCTAACCAATGCCACTGGCATATTGATGTCGTATTTGCCTGATAGTGTAGGCGTCTGGGCATTGGCTGTATAGGTGCGAACCTTGGTATAAACGAAATCAAATAGTTCTTCAATCGTCACGATGCGATTGCGATTTTTATCCGCCTCACCCTTCAAACCACGGATCAAATAGTGGCTAAAGATGCCTTGACGAAGTCCTTGATCTTCTAGGGAAAACTCATCGCCTTTGGAGGATAACAGTAAAGCCGTACCGCCAGTAGAGTTTTCGAAGGCTTGGTAGTAGCGCTGTAGCGAATTGTCGAATGCCGAACGCATCGCCGTAAGTGTTCCAGAGTGGCAAGCATCCGCTAGACAGAGTTTGTGTTTAGCCTTGGTTTCTTGGAATACCTGTTGGATATCTTCATGTCTCAATTTATTATTGAAACCATCAAAATCGACAGGTAAAAAAGAACCAGGGAGCCCGTGGCCAGAGAAATAAAGGACGACCACATCATTTTCATCCGCTTTCAAAAATACCTGGCGCATAGCTTTAAGGATATTTTTTCGAGTAGCATCTTCATCTACCAGTACCCGCATCTGTTCATCGTGTAAGGCGCCTCCCTCTGGGCTTTTGAGAAAAGCATAAATGTGATAAGCATCATCGTCAGTGTATTTGAGGACAGGCATATGTACATATCTGGCTACCCCTACAACGACCGCCCAAATCTTCACCTCATTATTGTAATCCACTTTGATGTCTTCCTTGGCGATGGCCTCTTGTTTGGCTTCCAAATCGCCCGCAGGGGCCCCATAATTCCAGACAGCTCCAACTACCCGACCGTTTTTGTAATACATGATCCCTTCACCGTGTGGGGCATGACGTTTCCAATCTCCAACGTATTTATCTCCATTGACATAATAACAAGTGCCATGTCCTTCCGCTTTGCCATTTTTGAACTCACCAATCCATTTTGAGCCATCAGCATAGGTATAGGAGCCCATACCTTCTCTGCAATAATTAGAATTGCAATCGCGCAAGCTATTTTCAACGACTACTTCCTCACTGGCTTGAGGGAGTGGCGAAGATTCATCTCCAACAAATTTCCCTGCCACCCATAAACCTCTTACTTTTTCCCCATTGGAGCGATGCAGCGTGCCTTGACCATCTTTATAATTGTCTTTCCAGCTGCCGATATAATAACTTCCATTTTTGTAAAACATTCTTCCCTGACCATCGAGTTTACCTCGTTTGAACTGGCCTTCGTAGCGATTACCGCTGGCGTAATAATAAATGCCTTTACCGTGTTGGATATCATCTGCCCATTGCCCAGTGTAGCGATCACCGTCGGGAAAATTCATGGTGCCTTTGCCACTAAATTTACTTTTGTAAAACTGGCCTTCGTATATCTCACCAGTGGTGAAAATCATTTTACCCTTTCCCTGTCGATACTGGTTGACCCATTGGCCGATGTATTTATTTCCATTGCTAAAATAGAGAATCCCTTCCCCATGAATCTTACCTTTGCGAAACTGACCGATATACTTAGCACCGCTGTTGTAGACATAGGTTCCGCGACCATTGGCACAATTGCCTTTGATACATTGGGCTTCAAGAAGGGGGAGAAAGGCAAGGTTGATCAACACTACTGCACTCATTAACTTTTTCATGGCATCCTGGTTTTAACTGAGCAAAAAGTAGTGGTTGATGACTGATAGGCATTAGCGGATTTAGATGAGTGAATTGAAAGATATGATTGTATAAACTATAATTCAAAGTCAACTATTGTATTCCACTGTAGTTTTTAAAAAAATTTAATTCAAAAGAGATTACTTTTGCATATGACTCTATTTTTTAAACAGTATACAAATCAAATCAATATGATAAAGAACTGTGTTTTTCCCCTATTTATCTTACTGACTTTCTTCGCCTGTGGCCAATCTCAAGGACAGCAAAACTCCGCTGAAGAGCAAGGCAAAGAGCAATATTTCGGAGAAAAGATTTCTGCTGAAGGTGCCATCTCCTATCCCGAGCTATTAAAACAAATGAACGAAACAGACTCTATCAGTACTAAAGTCCTTGGAACCGTAGAATCGGTTTGTCAGGTAAAAGGCTGCTGGATGAATATTGTAAGTACCAATCCAGAAGATCCCGATATGTTTGTTAAGTTTAAAGACTATGGCTTTTTTATGCCTTTAGATATTGCCGGGCGTCAGGTTGTTATGGAGGGCTATGCCTTTAAAGAGGTGACTCCAGTAGACGAACTGCGCCATTATGCAGAAGATGAAGGTAAATCCGAAGAGGAGATTGCCGCTATCACGGAGCCAAAAGAAGAACTTAAATTTATGGCTTCTGGTGTTGTTTTAGTTGAAAAATAAGCGACTCTTGAGGAGTCCCAAATATGCTTTTTGGCTGCTTGCTTTTTTATGGAGCTTCATGAGCAGCCTGCCGCTTGCCGCCTGGCAAGGAGATCAATTGGTGGACAGTCTCCATCAGTTGATCAAAGCGGCGAAAGAAGATACTCACAAAGTCCATCTGCTTAATGACCTAGCCTGGGAATACAAAATAGAAAAGGCGGAAGAAGCCCGAAAATTATTGGCGCAATCCGCTCTCCTGGCTAGAAGGCTGGCCTTTCCCAAAGGCGAAGCACAAGCTTATAATAATTGGGGAGTCGTTGAATCCATCCATGAGCAGTACGATCTGGCCAGAGACTATTTTCGACAATCCCTCGCTATCCGAAAAGAACTGGGTGATCTTAAGGGCATGGCCTCGCTTTACAATAATATCGGTAATTTAGACGAGGAGCAAGATCGATTTGCAGAAGCTATTTTTAACCTCCGCCAATCACTGAGCATTCGCGAAGAGCTCAAGGATACTTTGCGCATCGCCCGAACCTCTTACAATATCGCCGTCGCCTTTGAAGCCCGAGGCTTTTATCCTGAAGCCCTCGACTATGTGCTGACCTATCTGCGGATTGCAGAGAGTTGGGAAGCCCCCTATGAAATTGCCAATGCATACAATCTACTTGGCAATATAAAAACAGAACTAGAGCGATTTGAAGAAGCAGCCGAGCATTACGAAAAGGCTTTGCACATCAGACAGGAACTAAAGGACCAGTGGGAATTGGCGATAATCTATACTAATATCGGCAATAATAAAGACGATTTTGGCGAAGCCTATTTCAAAGAAGAACGCTATCCAGAAGCCTATAAGAATTATCAAGAAGCCCTGGGCTATCATCAAAACGCCCTGGATATTTACCAGGCTATTGAAGATCGCGAAGGCGAAGCCCAAGCCTACAATAATTTAGGGGTTACCTACAAAAACCTGGGCAGCTATTATCACAAAGCGCTTCGCGACGGAGTAGCGGAGGAGCAAGCCTTCCAGCAAGCATTGGCCTACCTCAATCGATCGCTGGAGATTTGGGAAGATTTGGATAAGAAATCGGGGATCATGAAGGTGTATAATGGTCTGGGGGATGTGTATCGTCGACAGCAGAAGTATACCCAGGCGCTCCAATATACCAATGACTATCTACAGTTAGCTGATGAATTGGGCGATAGCAAATTTCAGCAGAAAGCCTATAAAGATCTGAGCAGGGTATATGCCGATCTGGATCAATATGAAAGGGCCTATCGCTTTCGCAAACAATACGACGAGACGCGTTATGAGCGGCTGAGCGAGGAGCGCGTAAGGCTCAACTCCCGTAGAGAAGTACTCTATGGCGATCTGAAGAATGAAAATGCCCTTCAAAAGCAAAAAAGCCAGCTCGAATTGCAAGAAGCCAATTTGCGAGAAGCCAGCTTGCAGCGCAGAACACTTTTGGGTGGTTTGATTGCCTTGCTGCTTTTGGCTATCTTGCTGTATAATCGCTATCGCATCAAGCACAAAGCCAATTTAAACCTGGAAGAAAAAAACCAGATTATCGAGCAAGAACGGGAAAGAGCAGAAACATTACTACTCAATATACTCCCTGCTCAAACTGCGGAAGAGCTAAAAAGTACAGGAAGGGCGAAGGCCAAACGCTATGACTCCGTGACGGTCTTATTTACCGATTTCCAGTCCTTTACCAAATTGGCGGGCAATATGGAGGCAGAAGCCCTGGTAGCTGACCTAGACGAATGCTTTCGAGCCTTTGATGAAATTACCGCTCGCTATGGCATTGAGAAGATCAAAACCATTGGCGATGCTTATATGTGTGTAGCAGGGCTCCCTGAAAAGCGAGAAGACCATGCCCAAGCCATCACTGCAGCAGCGATAGACATGCAGGCTTTTATGCGGCAATTCAATGAAGCGAAGCAGCTAAAGGGAGCGGCCTCTTTCCCTATGCGATTGGGAATACACAGTGGACCGGTAGTTGCAGGGATAGTAGGTAGTCGGAAGTTTGCTTATGATATTTGGGGCGATACCGTCAATTTGGCGTCTAGAATGGAATCTAATGGGGAAAGTGGAAAAATAAATATCTCTAAAGCAACGTACTCTTTAGTCAAGGACCGTTTCAACTGTCGGCCCAGAGGAAAGCTGAGTGTCAAACACATGGGAGAGGTAGAGATGTATTTTGTAGAGGGCTATCGGGAGACGGTTCCCAAGGTGATGATTGATGCGCAGGCCAACAAGCCATTAGATAGTAAGTAAAATAGATTTAAGCGATCACTCAGACAATAGCAAATGGCTCAAGAACCTTCTACATATAACTACAGTAAGGATTCTTTAGTGTAAAGAATAGGAATGGACTATCAAGCTGCCAAAGATTACATTTTACAAAGACTTCGGAAAGAGCTCTCCGAAGACCTGTATTATCATGGGCTGCACCATACTTTGGATGTCTTGAGAATCACCAAGGAAGTTTGTCGAATGGAGGGTGTTGAGCACCACCAAAGGATACTTTTACAAACAGCTGCACTCTATCACGATTCTGGGTTTGTCTTACACCACAAAGAACACGAACGTTTAGGTTGTGGGATTTGCCAGGAGGTCTTACCTGGTTTTGGCTATACAGCAGCAGATATCGAAGCCATCTGCGGAATGATCATGGCCACCAAAATCCCCCAAAGTCCTCAAAATGAACTAGAAGAAATCATTTGTGATGCCGACCTGGATTACCTGGGGCGCAGTGACTTTTTTCAAATAGGCCAAACCCTTTACAAAGAATTTTTAGCCTATGGCGTTGTGAAGGATGAAGAGGGATGGAATCGGCTACAGGTTAGTTTTCTGCAAAATCACCACTTCTTTACCTCAAGCACGATTGAAAGGCGACAAGTTAAAAAGAATAGACACTTGGAACAGTTGAAGAAAATTGTAGAAGGCTATAAAAAAAATACGACTTAGAGGCAGCGTTTGATTCTACTTGTTCGTATTCCCATAGGTTTAATGACTCGATATATCTATCGTAAATAAAAAAGGCAGCCCCTTTTTCTACTCTCACTAGTTTTTTAAAATCAACTTTAGACAAAGATGTTCAATTAAAAAAGGAGGGGCTGCTACTTCTTCTCACTAAATAATCAACAAGTAATTTATTATTTCTTCCTCAGAATATCAATCTTTTCCACCAAATCTCCTTTTTATTTCGTTCAATCTGCCAATTTTTATCAGTAATCACCAATGCTAAGGCCATAGGTTCAGGGCCGTTCCCTTAGAGAAGATCAGAAATAGACTAAGAATGAAGAAGATTTGTATAACAGCCTCTCATCCTACTACCTCACTTAGGCTATCTGGATTTCTTTTGGCGTGAATTCTGGATTTCTTTTGGCGTGAATAATAGCGAGAATATCTAATCAATTATCGCTAAGGTCTTTGATAGAATTAAATGACTCTATGACACCTAAACTTTTTAGCGATTTAATGATTTGTAGGAACTCCTTTATGTTTTCCTTCTTAACATTTATGTAATAAGTCATCCTAAACTTAATTAACTCACAATCAATAGATAAAAAGATACATCAATCACGGTACCTCTATAAATATCTATCATTTTAGCAGAAATTACAAGGCTAATGCAGATAATGCTTGATCATTGGCGTCGCCAAATAGAAAAAGCCTTTGACAACGAATAGCTGCCAAAGGCCCTCTTAAGTGGTATTGGTAATTGCTGGCTGTGAGAGAAGGATTCGAACCTTCACGGAGCAGTTAGCGACCTCATCAAAAACAAAATCGTTTATCCTGGCTTCTCCACCCCCGAGACAGGAGGGCACGGCTGCCTAATTTCGTCATCTCACAATTTTTAGAAGAACAATCTTTTTTGTCCCGTTTCGTAATAATTACCTTACAAATTTAAATGAAAAAGGCATTATAATGCAAATTTATCAATGATATTTTATAATTATTACATTATTGATAATAATTAAGATGATAGAATATAAAATCATAAATATCCTGTATTTATCGCCCTGTATTTTACCATTTTATCAACAAAATCGACTTATCCACTTATTCTTCTCATAATTATCTGCTGTTTTTAGTAAAATTATAGCAATTCACCTTAATCATTGCCATTCACATAATACAAAAATAACATATCTCCCTCCGTTCGCCCCTCTCAAAACGCCTTTGTGCAGTCGATCTATTTGTTAACTTGTGAACCAGACCTAGTCTAGTTCTTTTCATATAAAGATGCTAAGGCTTATTTTAGCTGCATGACCAGCTGTTTTCCAGCTTTCTAGATGACAAAAGCGGATGAAATTATTTTACCTACTGGCTCTCGGTAGCCTTATTGCCTTTCTTTGTAATAATCCCGTAACTCGGGAATCAACTATTGATCTAGCCGTACCTATCCCCGAGCGCATGGGCGGGCTCAACTTTGTCGCCCCTCCCCGTGCCTTTGACCGAAACCCCATGCCTGCGGTCAAAGACATCCATGCCAACTGGATAGCGGTAATTCCTTATGCCTACTCCCCCATTGGGAAGCCTATTGTCGTTTATAATCCACAGAAATGGCAACAATGGTGGGGAGAACGTCCAGAGGGAGTTCGGGAGACGATAACTCTGGCTCAGGCCGCCAATATCAAAATCATGCTCAAACCACAGGTTTATGTACCTGGCAGTTGGCCTGGAGGCTTGACCTTTGATACGGCGGAGGAGTGGGAGCAATGGGAAAAAGCCTACGAGGCCTATCTGATGCCCTTTGTGGAAATGGCGGACTCCTTTAAGGTTGATCTATTTTGTATTGGTACGGAGTTTAAAATCAGCGTACAAAAGCGCCCTGCCTTTTGGCGACAGTTGATCCAAAAGGTTAGAAAGGTGTATAAAGGACCGCTGGTCTATGCCGCCAATTGGGATGAATATCCTCTTGTCCCCTTCTGGGAGGAGTTGGATTATGTGGGTGTAGATGCCTATTTCCCGCTTGTCAAAGGCCCTACGCCAAAAGTCAAATCCCTTCAAAAAGCCTGGGAACCCATTGTCAAAAAATTGCGCTCCTTTCACAAAAAGACCAAAAAACCCATTCTTTTTACTGAATACGGTTATCTAAGTGTAGACGGCTGTGCTCACAATACCTGGGAGCTAGAGGCC
>JBCBDH010000228.1:0-8914 GCA_038529855.1 Bacteroidota bacterium
CCGCAATGATTTCGCCCGTCCAACGGTTCACGCCAGAAACCTCCTGCATACCTCCGTCGCTATGTACGATATATGGGCAGCTTACGACAATCAAGCCAACCCCTATTTTCTGGGGAATACCGTTGGTAATTACACCTTCGATTTTGAAGGTCTTCCCATGCCAGATGATGTAGCGACTGCTAGAGCAACCGCTATTAGCTATGCTGCCTATCGAATTCTTTACCATCGTTTTTCTAGATCGCCAGGTGTCGAAGACAGCTATCCCGTCTTCAATGAGCTTTTTGAGGAATTGGGTCACGATAGCTCCTTTGTCTCCACAGACTACACCAGTGGCAATCCCGCCGCCTTTGGCAATTACGTTGCCGAGCAAGTGATTGCCTTTGGGATGCAAGACAATTCCAATGAAATAGAAGACTACGCCAATACTTATTATAATCCCTTTAATTACACCCTTAACCCCGCCATCCCTGGCAGTGGTATTCTCTTTGACCCCAATCGCTGGCAACCGCTGACCTTTGATGTATTTATCGATCAAAGTGGAAATCTGATTCCTGGCGGTGCTCCTGAATTCTTAAGTCCAGAATGGGGCCGCGTCACGCCCTTTGCCCTGACGCCAAAAGAATTGACCATCTACGAACGCGACTTTGGCGAATACTGGGTTTATCACGATCCAGGAACCCCTTCTTATATTGATGCCAATGGCGGTTTGGATACAGAAGATTATCAGTGGGGTTTTGCCCTCGTATCCATCTGGTCTTCCCATCTCGACCCTAGCGATGGTGTCCTATGGGATATTTCCCCAGGCTCTATTGGCAATATCGACAGCCTGCCCAAAACGATGGAAGGTTTGCGCGAATTTTACGACCTGATAGAGGGTGGCGATCCCAGTCGAGGCCATGCCATTAATCCACATACTGGTCAGCCCTATGAGGAAAATATTGTTCCTCGTGCAGACTACGCCCGTGTACTGGCAGAGTTTTGGGCAGATGGGCCAGACTCTGAGACGCCTCCTGGCCACTGGTTTTCCATTCTAAACTACGTCAATGATCATCCCCTTTTTGAAAAGCGATTTAGGGGCGAAGGCCCCATTCTCGACGATTTGGAATGGGATGTCAAAGCCTATCTGACTTTGGGAGGAGCGGTTCACGATGCCGCCATTTCCGCTTGGGGCATCAAAGGTTGGTACGATTACATTCGCCCTATCTCCGCCATTCGTTCTATGGCTGGTCGTGGGCAAAGCAGTGATCCCAATCTGCCTAATTATTCCATCTCTGGTCTTCCACTTATTGACGGCTTTGTCGAAATGGTAGAAGCAGGAGACAGTTTAGCGGGAATCAATAACGAACATGTAGGCAAAGTCAAAGTCTACGCCTGGCGTGGACCTGATTATATTGAAGATGAAGAAACTGATCTGGCAGGTGTAGGTTGGATATTGGCCGAAAACTGGTGGCCTTACCAGCGCCCTACTTTTGTCACCCCGCCATTTGCTGGCTACGTCTCTGGACATTCTACTTTTTCCAGAGCTGCAGCTGAGGTGATGACCTTGCTCACTGGCGATGCTTTTTTCCCAGGAGGAATGGGCGTATTTGAATGTAAGAAAAATGAGTTCCTCGTTTTTGAAGAAGGCCCTAGTGTGGACCTCACCCTACAGTGGGCCACCTATCGCGACGCTTCTGACCAAACCAGTCTATCCAGAATCTGGGGAGGTATTCATCCCCCTGTTGATGATGTCCCTGGCCGAGTGATTGGCGAAAAAATAGGTGTCGCTGCTTTCCAACATGCCAAAAAATATTTTGATGGTTTAAGTACCTCTATCGACGAGCTCGACGAGGCAAGCGATATCCACGTTTTTCCTAACCCCATTCAAGCGGGTCAGGCATTAAATCTCTACTTGTCCCTTGATACTGGTTTACAGCAAGTCGAAATCATTGATAGTTATGGCAAAGTCGTTCGCTCGGCCCAACCCATCAATGGAACCAATACCACATTGCATCATCTCGATTTACCCGCGGGCATCTACTGGTTAAAACTCATGGGCTCGCGAGGTGTAGCTACTAAGAAATTTATGGTCCAGCAAAAGGACTAGCGCAATCAATTATTTACCATTTACTAAAATAAAAAACTCAAGTTATGAAATTGTTATTTACGAGCTTACTCACCGTGCTGGTATTGAACTTTAGCTTCGCTCAAACCAGCTTCAGTGAAGTAGCCCAAACCGTTGGTATTAGCGCCGAATACCTCAACTTAGTCGACTTCGGAGGCGGTGCTGCATTTTTTGATTACGATAATGACGGCTGGGAAGACTTGTGGGTGACCAGAGGGCTACAGCCCGATAAGCTCTATCGCAATAATGGAGATGGCACTTTTACTGATGCCAGCCAAGCTATTATCGACCTCGTCGGAACCGCTAACACCATGGGCGTCTCCACGGCCGATCTCAATAATGACGGCTTCCGCGATGTCTTGCTCAATACCTTTATTGGTGCACCAGATATTTTACTCCAAAACAATGGCGACGGCACCTTTACCGATATTACAGTCACTTCAGGCTTAGCCGCACTGGATTCTTGGAGTATCTCTGCTACTTTTGGCGATGCCAATAAAGATGGACTTTTGGATATCTATGTAGGAAATTACATCTGGAACCCTGTCGTACTAACGGATTCCCTAGGCAACATTACTGGATTTGCCCATGAGTGCTCTGCCAATTGGCTCTTGATGAACGAAGGTTTGGATATGGAAAATACACCTTCTTTCACTCTGGTCAATGATACCATGACCACTTCCAATTTAGGTTGTGCCCTAGCCGCCACCTTTACCGATTTTGATCAAGACAAAGACCCCGATCTCTTCATCGTCAATGACTTTGGAGAATGGGGAATTCCCAATCGACTACTAGAAAATAATATGACCAATGCAGTTGCAGGTTCTGGATTTGACGATGTCAGCGAAGCCAGTTCTATGGATACGCCTATGAACGGTATGGGAATCGCTATTGGCGATTATGATCAAGATAATGACCTAGACTATTATGTGACCAATATTGGTGTGAATAAACTTTTCCAAAATCAGCAAGACGGTAGTTTCCTCAACAAAACCAATGTAGCTGGGGTAGAAGATATTTTTGCCGATAGCTTATTGACAGTTGGTTGGGGAACCTTCTTTGCTGATGTAGATAACGATACTGATCTCGATCTTTTTGTATCCAATGGCTACACCCCAACCGCTGAATTCATCGCCAGCAATCCACTTAATCCCAATCGCCTTTTCATTAATCAATTGGCCGAAAGCCAGCAGGCCAACTTCACGGATTACTCTACAGAAAGTGGCGTCGATAGCCCACAAAGAGGACGGGGATGCGCTTTCGCAGATTACGATAAGGATGGCGATCTGGATTACATTGTCGTCAATGTCAATGCTGGAGCAGGCGATATTGAACCCATCACTTTTTACCGCAACGAACTGGATAATGAAAACAATTGGCTACAAGTTCAATTGGTCGGGACAAGCACCAATCGCGATGCTTTTGGTACACAGATGCGCGTAGTGGTCGGCGATAAGTCCTGGAGATATGAGGTGGATGGTGGAAGTACCCATGCTTCTCAAAACAGCAGCATTGCCCACTTTGGTTTGGGTACTGCCGATCGAGTAGATAGCCTTTATGTCTTTTGGCCCAATAGCGAACCGCAAGTCTTCACCAATCTATTTGCCAAACAACGCATCACCATTGAAGAGGGCAGCGATTTGACTACTTCTGTTGAAAGCCCTAGTCTAAATATCTTTCAACTAGCGGCAAGTCCCAATCCTTTGACACAGCGTACCTTGATCGACTACGAATTGCCCAATGCAACGACCGTATCCTTCAACTTCTACACGGTTCAGGGTGTACTTATGGACACACATACCATGACAATGGATAAAGGCAAACAGCAATTCAACTGGGATGCCAGCAATCTACCAGCTGGTCTTTACTTACTCCGTTTACAAACCGCTGATGGACAGCAGCAAAGCATCCGTTTGACGAAACAGTAATATCTCTAATTCAGTGCTCGCTCCGGGGCAATGGCCTCGGAGTAGCACATTAGCAGATCCCTATTTCTCCTTGGGCCAAGCCCTAGGGAATTATTCCGCTTAAAGAAAATATAACCATGAAAAATACAATACGGCAAGGCGTATTACTGGGCTTTCTATGGCTATCGCTAAGCCTTTCAGGTCTTGCACAAATCAATTTTAACGAAGTCTCCAATAATGTTGGCATCAGTACTGAATACCTCAATCTACTGGCTATTGGTGGCGGCGCAGCCTTTTTTGATTATGACAATGACGGCTGGGAAGATGTATGGATTACCAGAGGACTACAGCCCGATAAATTGTATCGCAATAATGGCGATGGCACCTTCTCAGATGTAAGCAGCATCATCATCCAATTTGCAGGAGCCAATACGATGGGCGTAGCGACTGCCGATCTCAATAATGATGGCTATCGCGAAGTCCTACTCACTACTTTTATCGGTTTCCCAAACGTCCTGCTCAAAAATAATGGTGACGGAACTTTCACTGACATCAGCGAGAGCAGTGGGCTATCTGCCTATGATGCTTGGAGTATGGCCGCCTCCTTTGGCGATGTCAACATGGATGGCCTCCTCGACTTATACATTGGCAACTACATCCTCAATCCAGTGACCCTTACTGATTCCCTGGGCAACATCACGGGCTTTGCCCACGATTGCTCTCCCAATTGGTTATTTGTCAATGAAGGACTAGATGCTGATGATTCCCCAAGCTTTAGTTTGATGGATGACAGTACGACGGTGTCCAATGCGGGTTGTACCTTGGCCAATACTTTTTCTGATTTCAATAGCGATAAAGATCCCGATCTTTTGGTGGTCAATGATTTTGGGGAATGGATTATCCCAAATGTTTTGTTGGATAATAATGCTCCTCAACCAGGATTTACCGATATCAGTCTGCAAAGCGATATGGGTACACCAATGAATGGTATGGGCGTTGCCATTGGCGATTATGATCAGGATGGTGACTTGGATTATTACATGACGGATATTGGCATCAACGATTTATTCGAAAACCAATCCAATAATACCTTTATCGAAAAGGCAGCAGAAACGGGTGTAGAAGACACTTTTGTTGATAGCCTCCTAACAGTTGGCTGGGGAACCTTTTTTGCCGATCTAGACAACGATACTGATCTCGATCTTTTCGTAACTAATGGCTACACCCCCACATCTGACTTACTGCCAGGAAATCCATCCAATCCCAATCGTTTGTACATCAACCAATTGGCAGAAAGCCAGCAAGCCATTTTTACAGATGCCTCTGTAGAAAGTGGAATCAATGACCCGCAAAAAGGTCGCGGCTGTGCCTATGCCGATTTTGATAAAGATGGCGATTTGGATTACATCGTAGTCAATGTCAATGCTGGAACAGGAGCGATCGAACCCGTTCTTTTTTACGAAAACAGTTTAGACAATGACAATAATTGGCTACAGGTCAAACTCGTTGGCCAAAGCACCAATCGCGATGCCTTTGGAACACAGATGCGCATTGTAGTTGGAGACAAAAGTTGGCAATATGAGATTGACGGTGGTAGCAGCCATGCTTCTCAAAACAGCAGTGTCGCTCATTTTGGTCTGGGCACCACTAATCAAGTAGACAGTCTCTACATCTACTGGCCAAGAAGCGAAACACAAATCCTCACAGAATTGGAAATCAACAAACGCATCACCATAACTGAAGGTGGATTGATGACTTCCGTAGCCAATAGCCTAGAAGAAAACACATTCCAACTCACAGCTACTCCCAATCCCTTCAACAGCAATAGCCTAATCAGCTATGATCTGCCCAAGGCCGACCGTGTCCGCTTGAGCATTCACACAGCTAATGGTCGATTGGTAGAAGAGCATCAATTCACTCAGGCAGAAGGCAGTCATCAGTTCAATTGGTCCAATCCCAAACTAGCAGAGGGCTTGTACTTCATTCGTCTGCAAACTTCGGAGGGCTTTGAACAAAGCTTGAGGGTACTAAAAAAATAAGCTGCGTATTCCTTGCGCAGTCTATTCCAAAACGCTTCTGGCATAAGTTTCAAATTTATTTGTGCTTAACCTGATTTTGAATCAACAATCATGGATTATAAAAATCTAAATCAGCTGCTCGAACATCGGGCACAACAATCCGACAAAGGGATCTTATTTGTACGCAGTACAAAGGAGGAACACTTTCTTTCCTATACTTCACTTTTTCAACAGTCGAGAAAAGTCTTAAGCTATTTTAAATCACATGGGCTAAAAGAAAAGGACTACCTCATTTTCCAAGTCCCCAAACAGGAAGACTTTATCGTTGCCTTCTGGGCTTGCCTTTTGGGAGGAATTATTCCCGTTCCCGTTGTGATTGGAAACAATGATGAACATC
Organism: Bacteroidota bacterium; assembly: GCA_038529855.1. Classification (GTDB taxonomy): domain Bacteria; phylum Bacteroidota; class Bacteroidia; order Chitinophagales; family Saprospiraceae; genus JBCBDH01. The sequence goes on from JBCBDH010000228.1 coordinate 6,427, forward strand.
GGCTGAAGTTATTCAATATCTGGAAAACCCTTCCAGGAAGTTTTTTATTGACCGATTCAACGCGTTTTGGATGGATTGAGAAGTATGCACAGCAACAACAATTAGCCATACCATTTGCAGAGATGAGCGATCGAAAGATCGCTTTGGAAAGACTGTATGAGGCCGATGAGGAGGCCGAGGTCTTCGATGCTTCTCCCGAGCATACGGCTTTCATACAGTTTTCCTCTGGCTCTACTGGAAAACCCAAAGGGGTGATCATGAAACACCACAGCCTCTTGGTCAATACCCGTTCTTTGGGCTTGGCTTTCAAAAGTCCAACAGGAGTGGAGCGCATCTTTAGCTGGATGCCCCTTACCCACGATATGGGGCTGATTGGTTTTCACCTTACGCCCGTCTTTTTTGATTGGTTCCACGGTATTATGTCTACTGACTTATTTATCCGTCGTCCCTATCTCTGGCTCAATAAGGTGAGCGAACATCAAATCAGCATTACCTCTTCTCCTAATTTTGGCTATGAGTACGTTAGCCGATTATACGATGCCAAGCAATATGCAAAGCTGGATTTATCAAAAGTACGCATCATTCTCAATGGCGCGGAGCCCATCTCTAGAAAGCTTTGCCATCAGTTCGAAGCCTTATTTACTCAACATCAATTGGCCAAAAATGTCATCCTTCCTGGCTATGGCCTGGCAGAAGCTACCTTGACCGTTTCGGTAGCAGAACCTGGCGCCATTATCATCGAAGATTGGCTCGATCCAAAAAAGATGTTGGAGGATCAAGCGATCCAACAAATTGCTCCTTCTGAAGAGGCAGTGAGCGTGACCTGTGTGGGAGAACCTACCGCAGATGTGCAAGTGCGGATTGCAGGTAGCAATGATCGGGTTTTGGCCGATGATCACATTGGAGAAATTCAACTCAATGGCCCCGCTGCCACAGATGGCTATGTCAATAATGAAGAAGCCAATCGGGAAGTAAAAACTGCTGATGGTTGGACCCGAACAGGCGACTTGGGCTATATGCGCGATGGCCGCTTATACATTACGGGAAGAAAGAAAGACATCATTTTTGTTAATGGTAGCAATTTATATCCCCATGATCTGGAGCGAGTAGCGACAGAGCTAGAAAGCATCACACTCGGCAAAGTCATCGTCACCAGCATCCGCAAACAAGGCTATGAGCAAGACTCTATTTTGGCCTTTATCCATAGGCGCCAATACAAACCCCTTCAATTTGCCCAACTGGCTTTAGAATTGAGAAAAAAGATCAACGATGTTTTCAAGGTACAGCTACACGACGTCATTCCCGTCAAAGCCATTCCCAAAACATCCAGCGGAAAACTACAGCGCTACAAATTAGCTCAAGCCTACCAGCAAGGAGAATTTACGATCATTTCCAAACAACTAAAAAAGGCCATCAGCAAATTGGATCAACTGGAAAAATCCTTTGTACCAAGCAATAAAATCGAGCGGAAGATGACCGCGTTTTGGAAAAAAATTCTCGAACTGCCCAATATTGCACCTGACGACAAATTTTTCGAACTCGGTGGTGATTCGCTAAAAGCGGCAGAGCTTGCGACCCTGATCATCGAAGAATTTGAACTAGAAGATGACATCACGACCAATACCATTTTGGAATTCCCTACGATCAATGCATTGGTCGAATTGGTCCACAATAAACTAAAACAAAAAGGATCGGCCATCCCCGATCTGGATATAGAAACAGAAGAAGAAGTCCCCCAGGAAACACCTATCGAAATTGCAGAGGGAGACGTGGCGGTCATTGGTATGTCCATCCGCTTTCCTGGCGCCAACAACCTCGATGAGTTCTGGGACAATCTCAAGGAAGGCAGAGAGTCCATTCAATCTTTTTCTAAGGAAGAATTACTAGACAGCGGCCTTACTGAGGAGGAAATAGACAATGAACAATTTATCAATAAATCCGGAATTCTAGCAGATGCCGATTGTTTTGATGCACCCTTTTTTGGCTATACCCCAACAGAGGCTAGTCGAATGAGTCCACAAATGCGCGTTTATCACGAATGCGTTTGGTCGGCACTGGAAAACTCAGGATACAACCCAGAACAATACGAGGGTCGTATTGGATTGTTTACGGGGGCTTCTTCCAATTTGGTGTGGGATACCAGTCACTTTTTGCGCTCTGGCAGCGATGCAGAAGAGTTTCAATCCTTTATTTACAATACAGACTATACGAGTACTCGAGTTTCTTACAAACTCAATTTGAAAGGACCTAGCTTTACTTTTAATACGGCCTGCTCCTCTTCACTCGTCGCCATTCAACTGGCCTATCGCTCTATCCTCAGCGGAGAATCTGATATGGCGATTGGTGGAGGTGTATCAGTTTTTGACAAGTTGGGATATGAGTATCAAGAGGGGATGATCATGTCAGCTGATGGTCGTTGCCGCGCTTTTGATGAACAAGCTGATGGCACCATTAGAGGTAGTGGCGTTGGTGTGGTGGTTTTAAAAAG
>JBCBDH010000229.1:0-8891 GCA_038529855.1 Bacteroidota bacterium
CGAAAGACTGGACCCAATTCCAGCATAAGTGGCCAAAGCGTTTCGACTAGTGTTTGATAAGACCAATTATGCGCCCTGGCCCAATCCTTTAACAGTTGATGGATAAAAGCTTTTTGGTTGGATAAACTTCCTCGATTATTCAATAGGGCTTGTATTAATAGCATGGAGAGGTCCATTGGAAAAAAGCGATGCGCTATCTTTTCTTTTTTCTGTGCTACCTGACCCAATAGTTCTGTAATATCCAATAGCTGAGGCAAGTCTCCTGCTGGTGTCAACTCCTCCAATAGATTCAGCACTAGCCGATCATGGAATAAAACCCAGAAAGCCTTTTTTTCTTGTTGCGGTAACTGAAGGAGGTGTTGGCTAAAGGCCAGTACATCTGTTGTACGATCTTTGGTATTGGGGCTTAGATACAGGCGACCTGCAAGGAGCTGTTCCATCCACAGGATCAGTTCTTTCCCACTCATCTCTGAGAAATTTTTTGCCTGGACTGTAGTTGATTGCTCTTTGGTCATTTTAAGTCCTGGCATCCGCCTAGCATTCAGATTCATACCCCTAATGACTATTTTAATCATTCGCCATGTACTATCCTCTGGTGTTATCTGCCCCCATTGTTCCAAATAATCGACAGTACTTAAACCCAAGACAGCAATCGTATGGGCATGCTGCGCTAATAAAGTCTGAATGATGGTCTCCACATAGGCCCTTGGCTGAAAGCCCTTTCGAATTTGATCATTGAGGACTTCCCAAATCAATTTCCAATATTGCTTTTCTGCGCTACCTGTATACCCTATTTTGTATAAGTGATCCTTTGCACGAATAATGTTCAACACCCCCAAAGCATATTGCCCAGCCTGTGGATGAAGTAAATCCATTAATTCAATGGTACTCGATGCAGAAAAAAACAGCAGTATCCGCTCTCGCCGCTCCGCTAAGCGAATCGCTTGCCAAAGCCAAAGCCGCAACTGACTAGGGGCTGATTTTAAGAGGTCTGAAAAAATCAAGCGAAGACTAGCCATCGTTTCTCCTGGAGGAAGTTGCCCCTTGTTAAAATACAAATCAATCGCTTTAAAATGCGCAGCCGTCTCTGTTGCTTCTCCCGTATTGTTGAGCTTCATTGAATCGCCGTAAATAAAAAGCTTGCGCTGAATGGCTCGCGCCAAGAGCTTAGTTAACTGCTCCCCTAATTTTAGAATCTTCGCTTGCGCTACAGCTAAGGAATGAAAGGTCTTCAATAGTTTAGCTTCCGAAATAGTCGTTTGTTGGGCAAGGATACGGAGGCTTTCACCAATGAGTTGATCTGGCTGGAGGCCGCCAGTTCCTGAATTTAGCAAGACCGTCCAGATGGCTAATTCTATGGATGGATTCGTAGGAGGATCAATGTGAAGAGATTGCAGGGTCAGCTTGAATAAGGTACGGCTGTCTGTCGTCCAATTGAGGATAAAATCAAAAAGGCCAGGCCAGAGCAGGCGCAAAAATAATTGCTGATGGGCTGCTGACCATTGTTTTAAGAGGGTGGGTAGCCACTGATGGAATAGATGGGGTTGATTAAATAAAGTTGTTCTGTAGACTTGTTTTTCTTTTTCTTTTAACCAGCTTTTGATTCGCTGTAAATAGCTCGCAATGGACTCTTCTTGGGGAGCAAAACACCAATCGTTTGTTTGGATGGATGAGTTATTTTCTACCCAATCTGCTTTGGCGTTTTGCGATTTATTTTTTGCAGTTGTAAGAGCTTCCTTACTCAATGGCCAATGATATGCTGACTCTTTTTCTTTGAGAAGTTGGTGTAGCTCGATGACGATATTGGATTGTAGCGTTGTGGTGTGGAGGCTTTTTGAAATACTTACTAACAATTCCACCATCAACTGTTGATAAGTCCAGCCACTTTTATCGGCAATCTTTTTTAGTAGTGCCTTCAAAAGAACAGAAATGGGGTAGCGCTGGTGGGCGAATAGGCTTAGGAAGCGCAGGTAAAATTGTTGGATGGCTTTTTGGAGGGTCGAGGGGCTCCAGTTGGGGAGCCTGCGGTAGCTGGCGAGTTTGACTAGGTCGCTTTGTAAATGTTGTAGTTCGCTGTGTAGCTTGGGCTCTAGTTGGGCGATGGTTGCTTGGATTATGTGATTGGGCAGGCGGTCTAGTAGCGCTTGTGTGGACTTGCCTTGTAGAGCCAGTCGTTTGATGACTTGGATGGCCTTATGGGGATGTGTAGCCCAGCAGCGTTCGATCAGTAGGAGGGCGATATGTTGATCTTTGGTATTAACGGTCCAATGGTCTTCTTGTCCTTCGATAAAGGGCAGGTAATTAGCGGCGATTTCCTGCTGTTGAGGATTGAGATTTTTTAGGAGGCTCTGACTGGGTTTAGAGATTGAGTTTTGTGCTTGTTTTATTTGATTGGATTTTTCTTCGCCTGCCAATAGTAAAATGTGTTTGACCAGCGAGGCTTCTTTTTGATTATTGGCGCTAAACTTTAGGGCAATGGATTCCAGCTTGAGTACCAATTCGCGATAGGTGATGTTAAAGCGAGTCGCCAGGTCGACCAAGATTTGTTTGAGAAAACTTTTTTGATTGAATTCGCTCCCCCGTTCTTCATAGAGGTATTTTAAGATAAGCTCCCAGCGAAGCTTTCGGAAGTCTCGATGATCTAATTTGACGATGGGTGCCTTTTCATGCTGGTTGGCCAGCCCATCGCTGTAGTTGATGATGGTCCTGCTGTAGACAGGTTCTAGTAGTTTGACGACTTGTTTTAGATCTGGGTCTTTAAAATTATGGACGATCCTTCTTCTGGTCCATTCTGAACCCATGATGTTCAAAAATAGCGCTTTGAGTTCTTGGGTATTGCTTTGGAGAAGCTGCTGAAACGAATCGACGGGATGTTGGGCCAGTTCGCTAGGAACCCACCAGGGGAAACTTCCCTTTTCGAGATAGACTTGTAAAATCTTTAGGGATTGGACCCTTATTTGGGCTGGTGTGCCTTGGGAAGTTTTTCTTTGTCCAGGCTCAATGCTAAGCGCCCTCTTCGATATCAAAACCCCTTGCTGCTGCTGTAATCGCAGCAGCTCCTTCCGCAATTCCTCTTCCAGCTTTTGTGGCAGTTCCCTTTCCAGGTCCTCTATCAAAATAGACCCCACATCCAATTCCAAGCGATCCAATTTCACGGAAACCCCAGGATCACTAAAAGCAGAAAACAAAGCATCCAGCTGAGCGCTCAACCTTCGCTTCACCAAACGACTTATTCGATTCTGAATAGGCACAAGCGGCTCCTCTTCTGGTAGGGAAAAGTCGATCTCAAATCTGACCACTTGATGGTATTGTTTATCCATAGGCACTTAGGCTTCTGCTTTTTGCTGTTTCCGAAGATGTTTGGGTAGACTGTATTTCATAATAAAGGCCATCAATTCTTTGCGATAGGCATAGGCATCTGGCTCATTTTGCGTGTAGGCATTCCACCACATCAAATGTAGATTTTGGAATTGCTGAAATTTATTTTTGCCCAGCCACAAAATATTGGGCCAAAGATGTGCGGGGCATTCTGTCCTGATGGCTCGCTCCAAAGATTTTTTAAACCCCTTTTTCTGAAAACGACTGGGCCAGTTGGGGATCACGACCGTCAACGCAAAGGAATAAGGATCAGCTAAAAGAGTTTTGTATGGCCCAGGTTTCTTGACTGAAGGGATCCATGGACGAAGCAAAGGCTTCCATAGAGAGGCTGCATTGGTTGAGCCATTTGGAGCTGAAAAACTTTTTTTCAAGCGATTGATCCATTGTTTGATGGCCTTGACGGCGATTTCCTTGGACTCATAAGGATTGGTAGACGATAAAGTAATGGTCGATCCTGTTTCGCCAAATTGAAGCTGGATTTGGTACTTGACAAAAGGCGCATTGGGGTCAATGGCTTTGATCGAAAATTGGTATTTGGCTGTGATGGTCTTTTTGACCTTTTTATCAATCGTAGATTTTTCTTTGTCGATGACTTTTTTACTACAGGCTTTTAAATCTTTGATGCAGTAGTAAAATTGACTGTTGGGATTTGGAGGACTAAGGATTTGGTCGAGTGTGGTTTGGGGATACCATTTTTGCGTTTGCATCCAGGGATTTCCATTTTCGTCTAGCAAAGCCAAACCAAAATAGTATTCAATAGGTGTGGGACGAAGCAGTAGGTGTTCGACGAGGTAAATCCGTTCGCTGGTTTTGTCGTACTCCCCCATTAAATAGGCCAGCTCATCGATGACTTCCAGGGTACGCTCCGCACTTTCATAAGTTTCTGTCAAGGTATAAACCTTGGCGGGTTGATCGGGTTGGGTAATTTTATAGAGTAGAATGTGATGTCCTTTTTTAGGCTCAAAATCAACGCGATAATTCTCCTTATTTCCTCCAATTCGCATCAGCTCTTTTAGGTCTACCTTACTGCCGTCTTTTGTGGCTAGAATGTACTGGCTAAAAACGTATTTACTTTTTTCTTCCGCATGGTATATGCCTTGTACAAAGCGTTTGTTAAAATGATAAACCGCCCTGCTTTCTGGCTGCATATCAAACAGCGTTTCCACCCATCTCCGCAAACCCGAAAACTCATTGGTAAAGTGATGAGCCTCCAATTGATTGTAGGCGCGAGCGCGCTGCGCACTCAACGCTGTATATTGATCCAAGACGCGAAGCTTGGTTTCCATGGCTACTTGCTGCTGCTTGGCCAGCGTTTGTTGATTGATGCCTTCAACATAGGTTGTCAAATTTCGGCCAAAGCGAGCGAGGAGATGATCTAGAAAGCGATTTCTTCGACTTAAAAAAGTTGGTTCATCCTCTCTAAATTCGGCCAATTTGGATTGGTATTGCGCCATGATTTGACTGGGTCCAAAGCTCACCTGTTCTCTTTTTGAATGGCTGTCAATTGGAGCGGTGACTAGTAGCTGAGATAGTTGATTGACGGCGTTCTCTAGTCCTTGAAAAAAGTAGGTTCGACTAATGGTTTTGTCCCAAGAAAAGAGTTGGCCGAGCTTGGCGAGTTGGGCCAGGTAGTTGGCCATGAGCTGATCAAAAATGAGGAGATAAGCTTTGAGCTGGTTGATTTGGCCCAGCTGGGTATTGCTGGCTCCTGGTGGAGGGCCTGCGGGGTCTAGACCATAGATTCTTGGAAATTCTTGCTGGATGGAATAATAGCGGTTGATGTCGCGATAGTTGCCTTTGGGTATGGGGAAATCCCTTTTTTGTGGTGCTAATTTAGCTACGCGTTTTTGGCTGCGCAGTTTTTTTAGTTCAAACTCCAATTGCATCCAATTAATCTGACTAGGGGTTTCGCCTTTTTGAATGCGAAAGCGATGCTGGCTGAAATGGGCTAGTTGTGGTTTTTGATCCTCTGGGATACTGATTTGTTTGAACCATTTTCCTTGTTTGGGCGATTGCTTTTTTGTTGTCCCCATGCTTTTGACGACTGCTGCTTCTTGCTGAGCGAGGGTACGCATTTCCAAAACAGAGACGAGCACCACATCAGGTATTTTGGAAATGATGGGAATTAAATCCATAGCTCGCAAAACGTTAATCATAGGTAGGAGGGCACGGTCTGGCAAAAAGCCATGCATTAGTGGCGGCCCATTAAAAGCCTGATTGACCTCCCCTCCAACAGCTTCCATCATCTCCTGTAAGGACAAAAAATCAACTGTGCTGGATAATTGATTTTCTAAAGTAAACAGCACCTGTGCCAAGACGACCTCCACGATGGCATTGGGGCTAATGATCAAGTCCATATTTAACAAAATATCCAAGGGCTGTCGTAGGATGACCTGCCCCAAATCTTGCCCTAAATTTCGCTGGCTGTGATAAGCTCGCTCAATCTGATTGATGAGTTGTTGACTAGCTTCTTCATTATTGGGTGCTGGAAAGGGGTCGACAAAGATATTAATGAGACCACCAAAGGTATTGAGTGGAGCATCGCTGTTTTGCACCCATGCATTGCCCACTCCTTTTTGGTCAATTAAAAATTTGCGGAGGTCATTAAAATTGACGGCATTGGTCGTTAGAATATCTCGGGCCGTATAGAATTGATTTTTGGCGAGTTGTTCATTGGATAATTGCTGCTGTGCAATAATATCCTCAATGGGGAAATCAGTGCGATAGGCGAGGTCTGTTAGGGTGTAGATCAGCATTTCCAGGATGGTCATCCCAGGGTCATGGGCATTGTAGTCCGTCCAGTTGTCGCTACCTGTTTGGATGATGGTATCCAGCCCAATGTTGCGCAGGTTTTGATAATTCAGTGCGGGGCTAAGGGCCTCTTCTGGACTTTGTATGCTGATGGGGTCTAAAGTATCGCTCATTTGATGCTACTATCTAAATGAATTGATTTAGTTAGGATGATTGTATAGGTCATTACCAATGAAAAAAGCATTTTCAGTGGGTTTTTTAGACGCTGGTTTTTCTTTGCTGTTGGTCTCCTTGGTACTTTCGCTAGCTGTACTCGCTAGGGTAGATTGGGTCTTCTTTGATGACTTTTTCTTCTTTTGTTTTTTCTTCTTTTTATTGGATGTTGCTTGCTGGCTTGCCGCGGCCAATTGTAATTGTTCTGGTGTGATGACGCTTAGCTCATGTTGTGCTACTGAGCTGATGATGATCCAAGGCTCATCGCCTTCAATCTGTTTAAAGCTTTTTTTGAGTTTCTTTCCTTTGGTATCTGTTATTGATTTTAGCAGGTATAATTTAAAGGTCACGACTTCTTCCACATAAGCTTGTCGATTGATGTATTCGAGCAGAGAGAAATAGCTGATATTGGTTTCAAATGGATTGGTACTTTGATAGGCGACTGTCCAAGGGGCAATCTCCTCGATCAATCCCTGATTGAGCAATTCCAGATAATGACCAGGGTCTAAGCCTGGCGCCAATAAGACCTCTAGTTTTATTTGCAGGTATTCATATTGAGGATTGCGCACCGTCAATTGCACAAAGGGATCAATAAGTGGTTCCAAATAATTTTTGACCAGGCTGATTTGCCCCTGATCGGTTTTGGGAGAAAGGGAGGGACTATTGGCTGAATGCATATTGGGTAAAATCAGCATCGTCGTATGCCCTGGACATAAACTTTGATCAAAAGAAGTATGATTCAAACATCGCGCAAAACCAATATCTGGAAATTGCTGTAAAATCAAATGCTCATAATCCCAGGAAGCCACCGCCCTGTCTTTATGTCGCAGCCGCTCATTGACCCGCATATAAAAACGATGAGCATCTTCACTGGCTTTTCCGCCAAAGGAAGCCACAGGCTGTATGATTTTGGCAATAGTTGGATTGGGCTGCGCCAATTTGCTGATTGTATTCGCAGGAAGAGCTGCCTCAAAATGCTGGGGGGCCAAGTCGCCGCTAGCATAGGAAGCCGTACCCGCCTGTGTATACACCTGAAGGGTTTCACAAACAGCCGCTGCATGCTCGCTCACTGAAGCCCTGATCCAATAATTATCAGCGGTGTTTTTGGGGTCGATAAACAAATTATCAGGACTGCTTTTGACATTGGGGAAGTAAAAAGAGATCACACCAGATTGGCTAAATCCATTGGTGCCATCCTTGACAGCAGCATGTAAAAAGTTGATCCATTCCCCACCATCCAAATAAGCCCAGTTAACAGCAGGGAGCGGTAAATCTCGATTGCCACTTTCTGCATTAAGGATAAATAAAAGCGTGACGACTTCTGGCGCATTGACTTTCTCTAAGGCTAGGTATAAATAACCCTCTTCTGTGTATTCTGGCAATAGGTTGACTTGTTTAACTTTTGCTTGGCCCTTGGCCAAAGGCGTTTGGATACCAAAGGGGTGGAGATGGAAAAATTGGCCATCCGTATCCGTGCTTGCGTCAAATTTCAATTTGCTATGTGCGCTGTAATTGGCGCTGATCTTGGAAATCTTGGGGATAAAGGCAGGTCGTGGCGGCAGGAGCGAGACATTGGGCGCATCGCTCAAATCACTGGAAGCGGCAGCGGCGAGCGACTGGATGTAGGCAGTGGTGGATTGCAAGGCTTTGAGTGCGGCAGCGTACTCATCAGGGAAGGAGGGAGACGGCGAATTTTTGGATTTTTTGGTCATGCGGTTAAAAATACTGATTGACGCTTTGAGTAGTGGATGGCTAGCGAAAAAGGTTTTTTTAATCAAACCCAATCCAGGGAGGTGACTAAATACACCGTGAAATATTTGACCAATGAGATGAGATTTTTCCTTATGGTTGGGAAACAGCCCCGCAAATTGTTGGATCAATACCCCAATGGCATACAGCAAATGGGAGATTTTGTCATAGCGTTTAGAGAGCTTGTCAGCATCCAATTTGGTCTTTGTGCTAGCCCCCTGCTTTTTAAGAATAGCGTTAATTTCTTTGGCTTCTTTTTGAGCGGTTTTATACATCTTTTTGAGGTGTGCCCCAGGTAAATGCTCGATGACTTTCAAATAGGGATCATTGATCAAGGTATTGATGGGCTTCATCAAAGCGGTCAGCTTTTGGCTTGGGGTCTCTGCGGTTGGTGTATTGCCATTACCGTTACCATTTCCACCACTCCCTCCTTTGCCCTTCTCCAGCTTTTGGGCCATCAATTGCATATTGTGATTGGCGACTGCCGCAATGACACGAGGATAAACGGCCTCTCCAAAGGCGTAGTCAGGACTAGTCAGGGTAAAACGCAAAAAGCCATCCTTGGACTGATTGCTGTAGTTGATTTTTGGGGAAAAGGGCAAGGGAGAAGAGAGCTTGCTCCACGGAATATTTTTGAAATCATCAATGATGACGATACTCTCCGTTTTTAACTTCCCTTCCTCTTTATGAGGACATTTGAAGATATTGCTGCTTGTCGTATTTTGATTATTTTTTGAACCGCCAGAACCGCCAGAACCGCCAGAACCGCCAGAACCGCCAGAACCGCCAGAACCGCCAGA
>JBCBDH010000230.1:0-8861 GCA_038529855.1 Bacteroidota bacterium
AATTTAACAGTCTGGTCCGCGATTTCAATCTGTCCATGCTCCACCATGTCGCCAATCGAATGAATCTCTCCGACAGCCTCAAACTACTAATCGAAGGGGCTTATGAAGAACACCATCCCTATCTACGTCAATTGTATTTCAATGATTTTGTCTCCATTCGCGATACTTCCGCCAATCTCTATGAGGCTTGGTACAGCAATGAGGGTGGAGGAGCCGTAGAAGTTTTTAATGAAGTAGCGGCCAAATACACCTGTTTTTTGGTCAATCACGTCATTATGAGTTTGGTAGAGGCAGAGGATGGCATTCTGAATGTCAAAGGAAGAAAGATCGATACGCCCTGTGGGATAGCGATGACGGAAGCCCTACGCCCCCTAATAAAAAGGCTACAGGACCGTGCAGCTATACAGGATTTTGCCAAATCCAGAGGGATGATGGAAGAAAAGGTAGAAAAAGTCATTGCGGAATTGGCTACCGTAGAAGTCCGCGACAAAAAAGGCTTGAGTAAGCAATTGCAAACTAAAATTTGGGGATTTTCAGTCTCCTCTACAGATATTGAAGTAACGGCCATCAGCAATTTGAAGATGGGTTTTAAGCTAGATACATATTTTGATATCAAACTCAATTCAAAGAGCAAATGGGTCACCGTTACCCTACCCGCCCCTGTCATCTTATCACATGAAGTTTATCCCAAGATAGATAAGCTAGACATTGGCTGGCTAAGAGAAGTAAAAACCATCGATTTAAATAAAAACTTTAACCTTCTGCGCGCGGAATTTCGCAGAGATGCACTCAATAGCGATATCCGCAGCAGAGCCAAAAAGCAGGCGGAAGAATTAATCACGATGCTCTTCCAACCCGTCATTGCAGGACTGAACGAGGACTATAAATTGCGGGTTAGATTTAAGGAGAACCGACCCAGTGCGGCCATTGGAGATGGATTGGATCAAAGTAGATCCAATAAAAGCTCCAAAAGTGAAGGGCAAGATTTGGAAGAAGCTAAAATTCCCTTTTAGTGTAGCTGTTTAAGAATGAGGGGTTTAGCACGAAAAAATTCCGGCAATATTATTGCACTATAGCACCAGATACCAGCGATAATAAGCATCTTCCCCCGTATTTTGTCAAATGCTTTTAGAACCATGAACATGAAAAAGCAATATGTCATTTTGCTGTTGTGTATGGTTGCAGCCACAGCTACGGCTCAAGATAGCAAGGAATTCGTAGAGACTTCCAGCGCCCGTCATTCCCTGCGTGTCGCCCAACAGTTTATCAATCGAGAAGAATTTGAGCGGGCAGAACGCCAGTTAGTTCATACGGTAAAGATTAAAGATGATTTTGCCGTAGCCCATAGAGAATTGGGTCGCGTTTATCTGGAATTAGGTAAGTATGATAAGGCGATCCAAGCACTAGAGCGCTCTTTTGAATTGGATGATAAATTGTCTCGCGCTGCTTTTTTTGAGTGTGGCGAAGCCTACTTCCAATCTGGCCAGGCCGAACAGGCTATGTTTTACTACCAGCAGTTCAAAGATATGAAGGGTAAGCGTTATGCCAATAAATCCAAAGAATCTGGATTGGAATTAGGCTATGAAATGATGCTCAAAGAACGCGAAGCCAACTGCCAATACCTCGCCAGCATAGATACCAGTAATGTTTTTGACTGGCCCGAACGCCTTGGAAAAACCGTCAACTCCAAATACGACGATTATCTTCCCACCATCACCAGCGATGGTCGCAATCTGGTTTTTACCCGCCAAGGGAAGCCTCGTAGAGGAGAGGATGTACTGATTTGTAAGAAAAAAGAGGGACGATGGGGCATTAGTCGCCGCTTTGGACCCAATCTCAATACCGCCAAAAACGAGGGAATGGCCAAGTTCGAAACACATGGTCGGGCCTTTTATTTTGCAGGCTGTATGCGCCAAGATACAGAAGGCGGCTGCGATATCTATAGAGCAACGCTCAAGGACGGAGAGGTCGATAAAGTCGCTCGCCTCGAGGGTCAGCTCAATTCGAATTACTGGGACTCTCAGCCAGCAATCACCTGCGATGGAAAATCCATGTACTTTAGCAGTAGTCGAGAAGGTGGACAGGGAGGTGTCGATCTATGGGTCAGTTATCTAAAATCCAATGGAGACTGGGGAATTCCTCAAAACCTGGGGACCTCCATCAATACCCCTGGCGACGAAGAAGCGCCTTTCATCTCAAGCGATGGGAAAACCCTGTATTTTACCTCTAACGGACATCAAGGCCAGGGCGATGGCGATCTGTTTATCTCTCGCAATGTCAATGGACATTGGGAAAAGCCCATCAATATGGGCTATCCCATCAATTCACCCGCCAAAGAATTGGGCTTCTATGTTCAAGGAAATGGGCGGACGGCCTATTTTTCTTCTGCCAGAAAAGGCGGTGCAGGTAAATTAGACATCTATGAAATCGAACTGCCAGAGTCGATGCGCCCCTACCCAATGGTCCATCTCGAAGGCTTTGTTCGCAATGCAGATAGCCAAGACCCCATATCTGGGACGATTCACATTGGCCGAGAAGGAGAAAAATGGGTGGTGAAATCCGATGAAGACGGGTGGTTTTTTATCTGTCTGCCAGGTAATAAAGGCTATTCCTTCCGCATCGAACAGCCTGGTTATGAAGGTTATATGGAGGCGAGGTATCTAGAGGCGCAAGACAATGTAGCGCCTGTCAATATGGTACTCCCCTTGGTCCCTCTAAACCGACCAGCGCCCAAGCTAAGCTCAAAAGGCCCTGATGAAGTCGCAGAAAGACGCATTCAGTTTTTCTTTGGTTTTGATTCTTATGATCTGACGGAAACGACCCTAAGTGACCTGAGGGCATTGGCTGCTATGCTCAGAAAAGAAGATTGGAAGGTAGAAGTAGTGGGATATGCTGATCCTACTGGAAATAAGGAATACAATCTTCGACTATCGGAAAACCGCGCTGAGGCTATTGTCGATTATCTACAAAGCGCAGGCATTACCATTAATAAAGTGATTCGAAACGAAGGTAAAGGCTCGATATCTTCGACTACGGATGATGACGGACAAAAAAGTCGACGCGTGGACGTCATCCTTCGGCATTAGAAAGAAATTACATCAATAAGCTACTTACCCATTATACCCACCACAGAAATACCTTCTGTAAATATATGATTTTTACTAAATGTTAATCTATTGGGATAATTAGGCGAAATTAATCAACTATTCTATATTTGGTCGCGCTACCAACCAAAGGATGATATATTTGTTAGTTGCATAAAACCACGTCAAACAGGTACAATCCCATAATTTATTTTAAAAAATTTGTTCATTTAAACCAAAACCCTAGTGAACACAAAGGATAGTGTTGCCCGTTCGAAAAGGCGCTCAAAACAACAGACGGAAAAACGATTAATTCTTACGCTTTCTGCCTTCGCACTGCTCGTATTAGTCAGTTATCTATCGTTTGGGCAAGATAAGGCCCATCTCAAAGCAAGTGCGGATACTCATCTGGATATCAACCAATTGGGATATTTCCCCATCCAACAACCCACCCTTCGCTATGGCATGGCTATGGATACCTTCCAAGTCAGTGAAGGGATCATCAAGAATAATGAATTCTTATCCGATATCCTTCTCCGTTATCACATCGCCTATAAAGATATTGACGAGTTGGCGATGGCGACCAGGAAGGCTTATGATGTACGAAAATTAAGAGTAGGAAAACCTTACACCATTTTATCCAAGGATACAAGTCAGGCCGCTCAGTATTTTGTTTATGAACCCGATATTTACAGCTATGTCATCTTTGATTTAAACCAAAAAACGGCTGAGATCGTGGAGAGACCCATTGAGACAAAAATCGAAGCAGGTTCGGGAACTGTGCTGACCTCCCTATGGCAAACCATGACAGAAAATGGACTGAGTTATGAACTAACCGCTAAAATGGAAGATGTCTTTGCCTGGTCTATAGATTTTCACCATGTTCAAAAGGGCGACCAGTTTAAATTCATCTACGAACAAAAATACATCAATGACAAAAAAGCAGGGGTAGGAGAAATCCTGGCCGCTTATTATAAGAATTATGACAATGAGTATTATGCCATCCATTTCGAAAATGATCGACACAGCGGTTTTTACGACTTAGAGGCCCGACCTATGAAAAAAGCCTTCTTGAAGGCTCCAGTTAAATACTCTCGCATCTCCTCGCGATACAATCTTCGCCGCTTTCACCCCGTACTCAAACGCACCAGACCGCACTATGGCACAGATTACGCCGCTCCTTACGGTACGCCCATCTATGCGGTGGCTGATGGTGTAGTAGTTGCAGCAGGCCGCAGAGGGGGGAATGGCAATTTTGTCAAAATCCGCCACGATAAGGTCTACCAAACTCAATACCTACACATGCAAGGCTTTGCTAAGGGCATTCGCTCTGGCGTACATGTCAAGCAGGGACAAGTTATTGGTTATGTAGGATCAACAGGACTGGCAACTGGGCCACATGTCTGCTTTCGCTTTTGGAAAAATGGCCGTCAGGTCAATCACATGAGGGAAAACCTTCCGCCACCAGAACCTATGCCAGAGGACGATATCCCTGCTTTCAATCAAATCAGAGATACCCTTAAAGCCAAATTGGATGAAATCCCGTTTAAGGATAATAGTGAGGAAATGGCGATACAGCCAATGACGCTGGATAGTTTGATTAGCAATCCTTAGTATTAAGCTTTAGCCAGGGTAAAGCCAAAAGTAGAACCTAAACTTGGGGAACTACGTACATTAATGGTTTGCTTATGCGCTTCGATGATGTGTTTGACAATAGAAAGACCAAGCCCAGATCCACCTTGTGCCCTTGAGCGGCTCTTATCAACCCGATAGAAGCGATCAAATACGCGATTGAGGTGTTCTTCTGCGATGCCAATGCCGTTGTCTGCGACCTCCACGAGTATGTATTTATCCATATCGTAAAAAGCAATCTTGGTCTGCCCCCCCTGCTTGCCATATTTAATGGAATTGGCCACCAGGTTGGTGAGTACCTGTCGGATATTTTCCCGGTCGCCATTTACAAGGTAAGAACGATCGGCTCCATCCTTAAAGAACAATCGGATGTCTTTTTTAAGGGATTTGATCTCTAAATCTTCAAAGACCTCTGCGGCTAATTCCTTGATATCAAATTCCTGCATTTCCAGCATAAGCTCTCCTGCCTCCATTCGGGAAATGACTTCTAGATCAGTGACAATGGTTTGGAGACGTTCGACATTTTTAGAGGCTTTTTCAAGATAGCTGACATTGATGTCTTCATCAAATAATCCTCCATCTAAAAGTGTATGAACATAGCCTTGGATATTGAAAATAGGGGTCTTCAGTTCGTGGGAAATATCCCCCATAAAATTGCGGCGATAGGCTTCCATGGATTTCAGCGTCTCGATTTCCTTATTCTGATCGGTGATCCACTTAGATACCTCTTTTTCTACTTCCCCAATGATATCCGTATTCATATCTACCTCTCGGTTCTTATCCTTTGCCGATACCTTAAATCGGTGAATACTTTTATAAATCAACTTGACCTTTCGATAAATATAAGTACGCAGGGCATACAACATAATCATGTAACTCGCCAAAAAATTAAAGATCGCCAAGGCCACGACCATCTTAATAGATATAGAAGCCAAACCTAAAAGATGTATCAAGAGCAGGCCAACACTCAGCATGAAGGTAGAGGCCAATACAGAGTATAAAGTAATTTGATGAGGAGTTGCATTCTTAAGCATATCAAAACTCAAATTTGTAACCAATGCCTTTCACGGTCTTAATATATTCGTCCCCTATCTTTTCCCTTAGCTTACGGATGTGGACATCAATGGTTCGATTGCCGACAATAACATCCGTTCCCCAAATCCGACGAAAAATCTCTTCGCGAGTAAACACCTTACCAGGCCGAGAGGTCAATAATTGCAATAGCTCAAACTCTTTACGCGCCATATCAATGGGTCTACCTTGCAGATAAACCATGACCTGCTCCCGATTGATGATCAAATCTCCAAAAGTGCTTTGCGTATCTTCCTGCTGCTGACCATCAATCCTTATCCGACGCAGCAAAGCCTTAATTCGACTTACCAACACACGCGGTCGGATGGGTTTATTAATAAAATCATCACCACCAGCATCCAATGCAGCAATCAGGGTAAAGTCTTCGCTGCGGGCTGTCAAGAAGGCGATAATGGTTTGTTCAATTTCAGGATGCTCTCTTAATCTTCTACAAACCTCTATCCCATCAATTTCGGGCATCATAATATCCAGAATTATCAAATGGGGTTTGAACTGTCTGGCTTTCTCCAATCCGACATTACCATTATCTGCCGTCGATACCTGATACCCTTGCTGTTTAAGATTATAGCTGATAAATTCCAGAATATCTGGTTCATCATCAACAACCAGAATCTTAATGTCTTTGTTTTCCATGAGGTGGTGGATTAGATCTTTGGTCTAAAAATGTGCTATTGATTCTATGTCAACCAAACAAATGTAGAGATCGCCACTCAAAGTTTTGGAATCCACACATTAATTAATTGTTAAGTATATCAACTTTCTCAACAAGGCGTTTGCTATTTAAAAGTACTTTTCTGCTCACTGTTCAATCAATCAAAGTTGCCTTTAATGACATAAAACGGTAGTCTTTAAAAACTCTGAGAAAACCACATGGCTAATTAACGTATATTTAGGATAGCCTTTTAATTATTCTCTCATAAGTCTAAGTAAAGTCTTCATTCCCCGAAGGCTTTACTTCATTTTTTCTGAACTGTCCCTTTGAATGGTCTCTTCTTTCTTTTCCTCCTTCCTATCCTTGTCTTTATTCTCTTTCTGTCGAGCTTCATGTGTAGAGAGCGCTTCCATCACTTTTTCATAAACGGACTTTGACAATTCTGGATTGGACCTAATTAGAACGACATCCTTTCGAAAAGTAGCCTCTTCCACTTCGTGGATCTGAAAGATTTGATCGTAGTAGACCCTCCCCAAGCTATCGCTCCGCTCCCGATCTATAGATTGCAAGGCGGATTGGGCCATGTGTACATCAACCAGCACTTCGACCAGTTTTTCCTCGGGCAAGGTCGTCTTAATTTCCTCCTCACAGGCACTACCTAGCAAAAGACCCATTATCATCCCCACCAATAATTGCAGCCTCATTAAGTAAAGTATTGTTTGGGATAA
Organism: Bacteroidota bacterium; assembly: GCA_038529855.1. Taxonomy (GTDB): domain Bacteria; phylum Bacteroidota; class Bacteroidia; order Chitinophagales; family Saprospiraceae; genus JBCBDH01. Next base: position 7,188 of record JBCBDH010000230.1, read on the forward strand.
TAAAAAGCAATTTGGCGTGCGCTATCAGGGTTAAAAGCCGCCCAAGTATCGATTTGACCACTAATATGAACTATTCCGCAGGTTGGAACATTAGGAATATATTCATTGGCGAACTGATTGGCCAAACTGGTGAAACCAGGATTGTGACCAAACAACAAGATCGTATTTGCCGATTCTGGAAGCTGCTGAATCACTCGAAGAATATCTGCAGGCCAGGCTTCGTAGACTTCACGCTCTATGCGAATCTGTTCTCTGGGAATAGCGGCTGCTTCGGCAAAGTAGCTGGCCGTAGTGAAGGCTCGATTGGCAGGACTAGAAACAATTAGATCAGGGGAAATGCCCTTGCCCTTGAGCAATTTGGCCATAAAAGGTGCATCGCGAAGCCCCCTATTGTTAAGCGGTCGGTCAATATCCTGCAAACTAGGATTGGACCAGCTCGACTTGGCATGTCGAATTAAACATACGGTTTTCATATAAATGCTTTGTAATTTGTAGGGCAGTAAAGATACATTTAAAGCACTTCGATTTAAGTATAGATGCTAAATAAACGCCAGAATAGAGATTAAGGTATGAAATTTCCGCTCAAAGATATCGAGTTGCATATAGAGGACGCCCTCGTCGAACAGGCAGAAAACTGGCTGGAGGCGGGTCACCTCTTTCGACTGGAAGAAGTCGATCGACATCTTTGGGTGCTCTATTTAGGTGGCGACTCGCCATTAGAAGTAGAAGTACAAATTAGCCCCGCCAAGGTATTGGCCTACACCTGTGAATGCCCAACATTTCAAGTGCAAGGACGCTGTATGCACATCGTCATTGCCTTCCTCCAAATCAGAGCGGAAAAGGCCCGTCAGCAAGCCCATAAAAAAAATGCTGAACCCACAGTCAAAAAACTGACGACAAGTGCTATTCTCAAGCAAATCGACCAAGAGGCCCTCAAGCAATTCCTTCGCCAGTATGCCCGCGAAAATCGAGATTTTGCCCTGGCCCTGAAAGCCAATTTTGCCCATTTGGTCCCACTGGCCAACCACAGAGAAAAATACAAACAACTCTATGAAGCGGTCCTAAACAGTATTAAACAGCCCCTTCAAAAGATTAATGCCAAAGGCGTTGGACAAATAGAAAAGGTGATCAATCAGATTCACCAACAAGCGACGCGAGCCATCGACGAGCAGGCTTATACCCAGGCATTTGACATCATAGAGATTTGTCTGGAAAAAACGGGCCCTTTGCTTCATGCAATGGGCCAACGCGAGCAAGTCATCGCCCCTACCCTGATCAAAGTCCTCCAATTGCTTGCGGCTATGTCCAGAATCGCCCTGGCACCAGCCCTCAAATCCCGCATTTGGCAATTTAGCCTACAAATGGCTTTTTACGGCCCTTATCTTAGCAGGACCTATGCCCAGTACCTCTTCTCCATCGCCATGTATCTTTCTGATGATAAGGAGAAGAAGCAGGCGCTGCGCCAACAAATCGAGCAAAGTCTTAGCTATGACCGAGAACCTGTTGAAGTGAAAAGTCACCTACTGCTTTGCCTAGCCTATGTACTGCCCAACCTAAGTGATCTTTCCAAAAGACTGGAGGCCTATGCTCCTGATAGCCCAAGCCTCTTACTCAGTATCGAAAAGGCCATTGCCCAAAAAGCAGTAGGTGACTTTTCACTTCAACAGGTTCTCG
>JBCBDH010000231.1:0-8785 GCA_038529855.1 Bacteroidota bacterium
AACACAGTCCTGGTGGGTCGAGCGGTGGGTCGGCGGCAGCGGTAGCGGCGGGAGTAGCTCCCTTGGCAACGGCGAGTGATGGTGGGGGGTCTATACGGATTCCAGCAGCTTGTGGTGGATTATTTGGGATGAAGCCCTCGCGGGGACGGGCTAGTTTGGGCATGTTGTATGGAGACATGTGGGGAGGAGCGGTGGTTGAGAACTGTGTGAGCAGGTCTGTTAGGGATAGTGCCGCTTATTTGGATGCCATTGCGGGGAATGGACTGGGCGAATTACAACTAGCTCAGGCGCCAGAGCGACCTTATTTGGAAGAAGTGGAGCGCTCACCAGGAAAACTGCGCATTGCCTTTAGCACTCAACACGTCTTGGGGCACCTGGTTGATCCAGCCTGCATAGCAGCTGTTGAGCATAGTGCTCAGTTGCTTCAGGACTTGGGACATGAGGTGGAAGAAAAAAATCCACCCTTTAAAAAAGAAGACCTTACAGAAACCTTTGTAGTGATGATCGCTGCGGAGATGGCGGCTGAGTTAAAAAATCTGAGTCTATTAAAAGGGCGGCCACTTCGCTCAGATGAGATAGAACTCAATACCTGGATATTGGGCTTATTGGGTCGTAGTATATCTGCAGCTGACTATGCTTTTCAAAAACGCCAGTGGAACGAATTGGCCCGCAGAATGGGACGCTTTCACCAAAAATACGATATTCTCCTTACCCCTACCCTGAGTAAGCCCTCCTCAAAAATTGGGGAATTGGCCAATACGCCAAGCGAAAATCGACAGTTAAAACTCATCAAATGGCTTAAAGCTGGAAAAATCCTGCAAACGCAAATCGAACTCTTTGCCGACAAATCCTTTTCCTACATCCCCTTTACCCCATTTGCCAATATGACTGGCCAACCCGCCATGTCCGTACCCCTTTATTGGACGGAATCGGAATTACCTGTCGGTGTGATGTTTACTAGTAAGATTGGTGGAGAGGATTTGCTCTACCGCCTGGCTGGACAGTTGGAACGGGCGCAGCCCTGGATGAATCGCCATCCCAAAGAGGAAAGCCCCAAGACAGTATCTACATCGTAACAAATACCTTAAAAGCTCGTTTTGCTGAATAGAATACCCCTACCCTATGGAAAAAATATTCAGCCTTTGTAGTCTTTACTTTTTTGCTCTTTTTATTTTAAGTGCACAAAATAGTCGTGTATCAGATGGCATAAAAGCCTATGAAAAAGGAGATTATGAAAAAGCCATCCAGCATTTTAATGAAGCACTAGACCAGGAACAAGGGCTTAAATCCAAAAATCGAGTCAAGGCTTATTACTACCGAGCCAAAGCCCAGCTCGATCAGCTTCAACAGTTTCAGTACCAAAAAGACCAAGCGGGAACCAACGAGTATCGCGACGCTCCCCTCGCCGCCATCCGCGACCTGGCCATGGCAGCATCCAAGGACCAAAGCGGGCGCTATACCAAAGCCATTCGGCTTGAACAAAACCTGCTATACAATCCCCTACTCCGTGAAGCGCTCGCCAGTATTCAACAAGCGGCCAATCAAGCAGACCTCCAAGCGCAGGAAGCTTCTCGCGACCGCGCTACTCAATACATCGAAGAGGCCATCAATATACAGCCGCAGGACTATCTGCCTTTTGATCTTTTGGGCCAGATCGCTCTGGCGGAGCAAGACAGCATGGCCGCCCTGTTTAATTTTGCCCAAGCCATCGATTTATACCAAAAGTATCCTCCTCAAAAGCCCGATTTCGCTATTGCCTATACCTATTATCACATGGCTCTTTTGAAGAGGCATTACAAGCAATCTGTGGAGGAAGCACTTCGCAGTGTGCAATATGGCCAACAGTTGTTGCAAGTGGAATACAGTCGACAAGTGGATATGGATGCTAATGGCGAACAGCGCTATCAAAAGGGATTGGCAGATCTAAAAAATTATGAATTGGAACTCTATCTCCATTCTCCTAATCATCAGGCAGAGGCCATAGATCGATATGCCCAAGCACTAAAGTCCCAGCCCAACAACTACGATCTTCATCTCGCTTATGCTCAATTGCTTGCTGATCACGATAAAAAGCAAGCTATTACTATTTATCAAAAAGCGATTACCATTGATCCTTCGCGGTTTATCGGGCATTTCAATTTGGGTGCTTTGTATCATCAGCAGGCAAAGGGGTATTACCATGAAGCTTCAGAGGCTAGCCATTTGGAAGCAGCTAAAACAGCAAAGAAAAAGGGAGAAATGCTTATGGAAAAAGCCTTAAAGGCATTTGAACAAGCTCATTTGATACAGCCAAAATCACCAACAAGTCTCCAGCACATTTGCACCATCGCCCATTTATTGGAAAGAGGGGAAATCTGTCAGCAATACCAATTAGCCAGCAAGGAATAGCCATCACCTACTCCAAATCACCTCCCAGGGCTTTTTCGATAGCCGCCACAAAAACGTCCAATTCCCTGGTCAGGGTATAGACATTAGGCGTCACCCGCACCCCATCAATATTTTCCCATTCGATGGAAACGGTATGAATGTGGTGTTTCTTTTGCAAGTATTTAGCGACATCTGCTGACTTCTTCCCATCGACAGAAAACATGCCTATAGCGCAGCCAAATTCTTTTTTGAGTGAGGTATGGATTTGGACCCCTGGCAGATTTTTAATTTTTTCGGCCCAGTAATTTTTCAGGTAATACAATCGCTGTTGTTTGCGTTTGATACCGATCATGGAGTGAAAATTGATGGCTTGGCCGATGGCTTGTTCGATGGCAATAGAACGAGTACCCAGGTTTTCAAATTTTCGGATATTGTCATCTTCGGGGTCAGGAGCGGCGATGAGCGGATAGAGATTTTTGATCTTATCGCGACGGACGTAGAGCATGCCTGTACCAAAAGGAGCGCAGAGCCATTTGTGGAGGCTGGTACCCAGGTAGTCGCAGGACATTTCGTCGATGCGAAAGTCCAATTGAGCGAAGGAATGAGCGGCATCTACCATGACTTCAATGCCTCTCTCTTGGGCTTTTTTCGCAATTTCATTGACGGGCATAATCTGCCCAATCCAATTAATGACATGGGTAATCTGAACCAGTTTGGTACGTGGACTAAAAGCTTCCTCAAATCGGCGGACGATTTCGGCTTTATCTTCGATCGGAAATTTAAAATCCAGCCATTTCAGGACAATACCATCGCGGTGGGCTCTTTGTTTCCAAGCATTAATCGTATTGGGATAATCCTGTTTGGAAAGTACTACTTCATCTCCTGGGCGTAAACGCAGACCAAAAATGATGGTATCCAGGCCCTCTGTCGCATTGCGATTGATGGCTACTTCTTCTGGAGAGCAACCTGCTAGGTGGGCCAATTCACGGCGTACGCTATTTCTACCGTATTCGAGCAAGCGCCACATGTAGTAAGTAGGTACTTCATTGCTCATCTTGTTATAGCGCTCTACGGCTTCCTGTACGACAATGGGCTGAGGGCTTACCCCTCCATTATTTAAATTGATCATCGTGGAGGAGGTCGAAAAGGCCAGGCGGATTTCCTGCCAAAATTTTTCGTCTACGGCAGTGACTTCATCAGGTTGGTGAGCAACCCTTTTCAAGGCGAGATCAAGTCTTTGGCTTAGCTGAGGCCCTAGGAAATTGGCCATAGCTGTGGCACCAGTTAAGCCGCCAAATTTGTGGATAAAATTTCTTCTGTTCATCGACATGAGAGAAAAGGGGTATTATTTTGCACCTTAAATGCTTAAATTATCAAAATAATCGTTATCCCAAAACGATTTCTTAAAATAAGACCAGCTAGTCTTGTCCCTTATTCTCCCACTGGGGGTGTAGCTATTTGATTTACAAAGTGTTTTAACCTATCGATTGATGATAAGCGGATGATACATCACTTCTTCTCCAGCAATCAACTGAACGACATAAGCACCATTGGGGATTTGTTGTCCAAGTTGTAGATCGAGAAGCGTCATTCCCGCTTCAATCTGTCCAAAAAGCGCTATTTCAGCTAATCGGCCACTTCCCATACTCAGTAGCCTCAATTCTAAATCTACTTTATTGGGGCTATAGATTTCAATATACACATTTTCCTGAATAACTGGATTGGGGTAAACCTGCCCAATCGACAAAAGCCCTCCTTCGATGTACTGAACAGAGCGTATGTCCGAATAAGCGTAGCGACCATCCGTATCTATCTGACGCAGTCTGTAGAAATTCTGCCCCTCCTCTACTCGCGTATCAGTAAAGCGATAAGAGGCGCCATCACTGGCATCTCCTTCGGCAGCTACAAAACCCAATCTCGTCCAATTCCGACTGTCCCTACTCCACTCTACTTCAAATCCCTCATTATTACTTTCCGTAGCCGTCGACCATTCCAATAAGGCTGTTTGTTCTACAATGTTGACCTCAAAACTGGACCAGCTTACTGGTAGAGGCGACAAAATCCCACTCACACGGATGTAATCCACGATGATTTCCTCACTAAATGAATTGCAATTGAATAAAATCCGAACAGAAAGCTCATCGCCCAATAAACCACCCAAAGACACTGTATAATCGCTCAAGGTATTGTTTAGGCTAGCCCCATCTATTGTTCCATCAGCATTGGCATCAAAAGAAAGGTCATCATCCACAAAGGCATCAGCGATAAACTGGCCAGCCGTCGTATAATTACCCGCAGCGATATCTGCATCAAAGGCATATTGGACCCTCAGAAAATCACCTAATTGAAAATAGCCTGTCATTCCTACAGCCGCCATCAAGTTAATTTCCAAATTGGTATAGTCCTTTACATCCACTGCATCCAAAATAATAGCTGAATAGGGCGCAATAGAAGCGGAGCTCGCATCTTGAATATCTGGGTCATCAATATCCTCTGCTACCCAGTAATAAGTTCCATGCATCCCATCTATGGTGGGATTCACACAACCTGAATTGCTGGTTCTTTCCCAGGTATCATTTACATCGCAGCAGTTACATTCCGAGCTGGGCATCGTTGTAAAACCATGCTCCTGAGTCGTCTGCTCAAAGCTTTCGTAGGCAATGACCGTCTGAGCCGTCCCCAAAATTGGGAGTAGCCCTAATAGCATCAAAAATAGTATCTGTGTTCTCATGTGCATTCAAAATTAGAACTGTTCCGTAATATAAACGAGCACTACAGTACTCGTATTCCACCTTAACTTAGAATGCTGTTTAAGAAATCGGTAAGATAGGATTTAGATAAGTGGGATAAAGATACGGTTTTTTCTATTGTGGGGCTAGGGTTGGATTGAATTGGGTAAAATACAGACTTATCATAAAACACCTCAATTATTATTTTCGTTTATTTTGCTTATTTCGAATATTTCGAATATATTATGACAGTCTATCTAGTTCATCAAACATTTGGCGCCATGGATTTTCTAACTAATATCAACAAACCATCAAAACAAGAGCAGAAAGTAGCAATGGAGTCTTACCATACGCTGGCAGAAGTACTAGCACATTTGCATACGGAAAATCCCGAGATTGAAATCGAGGAAACCCAAGAAAAGATCAAGATACCATTAAAAGTACTCAAATTACTTGCTCAGATATTAAAGGTAACCAGCCAGGGAAAGCCTATCTCTATAGTACCAATAGCTACAGAAATGACTACTCAGGCAGCAGCCGATCTACTTGGCTGCTCACGTCCTCACCTGGTCAAACTACTCGAAAATGGAGAGATCGAATATACCAAAGTAGGAAAACATCGAAGGGTGAAGTTTGAAGATGTTATGGCTTACAAAAAGCAAATGAAGGCTAAACAACAAGAACTACTGATCAAGATCATGCAAGCAGACGAAGAATCGGGACTGTATGATACATAGTGTTCGCTTTACTTGTGTCCTCGATACCAATGTGATTATCCCTATCGAGGTTCGAGACCTACTATTCTGGTTTGCTCATGATGAATTGTATACTCCAAAATGGAGCAGGCACATCTTCGATGAGTGGAAAGAGGTAATGAGGCGAAGAGGTATCGAAGAAAAAGAAATTCAAAAGCGAATCAATTGGGCAAACCTCGCTTTTCCTGATGCTATGGTTAAAAATTATGAGGTACTTATTGGAGGTCTTAGGCTTCCAGATCCAAAAGACTGCCATGTTCTTGCTGCTGCAATTAAAACTAATGCTAATATTATCGTAACTAATAACCTCAAAGATTTTCCAGCAGAATACCTAGCAACCTTTGGACTATCCGCGAAAAATGCAGATGATTTCTTGACAGAAACGATTGATCTGAATCAAGACATTGCAGTCAACTCTTTCAGGAAGCTTGTATTAAATAGAAGAAATCCCAACCTAGACGAGTACCAAGTACTTGACTATCTTAGAAAGAATGGTTTAAAGGATACAGCAAACTATCTTCATTCGCTAATCTAAATATCACCAAGCTATTTTCTCAATTGCCTACTAGACTTAATGTAGTCAAAGTCTGCAAATAGGCTCCTCCTGAATTCACCTCAAGAAGTACAAAGTAAAGCCCTGCGCTCAATTCCCTTTCCAGCTGCCATTCCAATGTATGATCTCCAGCCCCTTGCCGTTCGTTGGCCAAAACGGCCATCGTTCTTCCCATTGTGTCCATCACTTTTAATTGGACCATGGCGTCTTGGGGCAGCTGATAGGCGAAGGTGGTGTGGGTGGTGGCGGGGTTGGGGAAAACATGGAGGGCGATGTTGGGTCTTGTGATTTCGGTAGTAGACGTAGCGGTGGGTTGGCAGAAGAGGTCCAGGTCACTACAGTAGCTTCTTTCGGGCAGGGTGCAGTCCAGAACGAAGGGGTTGGGTTTGCCATCTTGGTATTGAGCGATGCGAAAGGTGCGTTGCCATTCTAGCTCGTCAACGGGGTCGTCGAGGTGCCATTGACAGAGGGTTTCGCGTTGTTGTTGGAAAAAATTTTGATTGGCTTGGGCGCGATAGATGGTGTAGAAATAGAATAAGGCGCGAGCTACGTTGCCTTTGTGGTCTTCGCGCGGTTCAAAACGATCGGTAGCTAGTTCGCTGTATAGGTCGATATTTTGGGAGGGGATGCTGCTGAGGGATTGGGTTTTGTAATACCACTTTTCGGTCTCACTATCATTGCTTTCGCCAAAAGGCAGACTGCCTCTATCGCCATTGACGCGGACGCGGGTGGGGAATAAGTGATGCATATCGCTACGGGCAAAGCCAGAACCAGCACCAAGACTTTGTGGCCAGGTGTGCTCAGTATTAATGCCATTGTCTTGGCCACTTAGGAAGACGGCATCTGTGGGATCAATGTTGGGATTCATATAAAGGCGATGCCCTGAATAGACACAGCTCAAACTGTCATTAAGTCCATACACTACACGAAATAAAGTATCTCTTGCCCGCGAATAATCCAGCACATTAAATGGGCGATAATTGGCAGCGAGTTCATCCGTTAGGGCCTCCCCTTCGAGTTCAGGAAAAAGAGGAAGATGGTATTGGGCTTTCCCATTTTGGGCTAACCCAGCAACTAAGATCAAAACAGCCAAGCTGTATCGCATTATTGAAAACATCATCTGTTCATCAGTATTAAGACAAGTAGCAATTAGTCCTCAAAACTAAGCAATTTTGTCTGGCTGCTTAAATCCTTCTAAAATTTCCGATATTCGCTACAGCGCTCATCGCCCAAATCGTCACTGAGCTGACGAATACCAAGCCAACTAATAGCCCAGCGCTACTGTTTATTCTATCATAGCAAAAAATAACGAATATGACCATACATGACCTTCTCAATCAAGTCCCCCAAACTGGGGAAGTGCGCTGGATCGGCCTGCGGCCTGCCAAAAGAGCAGCGGTACAAGTGGTAGAATCCGTCCGAGTAAATGTAGAAAACGGGCTGGAAGGTGACCATTACAGCAGCCAAAGAAGCAAGCGACAAGTCACCCTCATCCAGGCAGAGCACATTGCAGCGACTGCTCAACTACTACAACACGACGAAATCGACCCCATTTTACTGCGACGAAATATTGTGGTCTCAGGCATCAATTTACTGGCTTTAAAAGAACATCGTTTTAGAATTGGCGAAGAGGTTATTTTAGAAACCACAGGAAAATGCCATCCCTGCTCGCGTATGGAGGAAAACTTAGGCCCTGGTGGTTATCACGCCATGGTTGGACATGGAGGAATCACCACTAAAGTCATCCAAGGAGGAACCATTAGGAAAGGCGATAAGGTCGTTTTAATCCCCTCAGAAAAGCTGGTTGCCAGTCGATAATAGCTCCTTCCCCATAAAAACAAGGCCAATATGCGAACCCAAAAAGTAGAATTTCAAAATCGAACTGGTTATCATTTAGCGGCTAGGCTCGAATTCCCAGTCAACCAACACCCCATTGCCTTTGCCATTTTTGCCCATGTCTTTACGGGTAGTAAAAACCTCAGTGCCTCCCGCCATATCAGTCGAGCCCTTACGCTGAATGGCATTGCCGTGCTGCGTTTTGATTTTACGGGTTTGGGAGACAGTCAGGGCGATTTTGCAGATACCAACTTTACGTCCAATGTGGAGGATTTGCTGGCTGCTGCTCAGTATTTGGAAGATCACTACGAGGCGCCAAGGATCATGGTGGGGCATTCGCTGGGAGGAGCGGCAGTGATTTTTGCGGCTAGCCAGTTGGATAGTGTACAGGCGATTGCAACGGTAGGAACCCCTTCTGAACCAGAGCATGTAAGGCATTTGTTGCAGGATAAACTGGAAGATATTGAGGCTTTGGGAAAGGCCAAGGTCAATATTGGAGGGCGGGAATTCACCATCAAAAAGCAGTTTTTGGATGATTTGAGGAG
>JBCBDH010000232.1:0-8777 GCA_038529855.1 Bacteroidota bacterium
CTTTCAAAATATTTTCTTTAGCTGTGGATGCCCTATATATAGTCTAAAGCATTCTTTTGAAAGTCTGGTTTAACCCTGGAAACAGGGATGCTTAAGAAAAGGAGGCCGATGCTGTTCATCGGTATGTTCGCACGGCCCTTTTTTTTCCCAAAACCGTTACTGCAAAAACAGCTGTAAAAACCATTCCAAAAACAGATCTAAAATCTGCTGTGGATGCCCCCCCAACTTTCTAAAAGCCAAAGAAATTTAAGATTTGTAGAAAGGGTGTGTACTATACACAATTAATTATCACTTATGAGGGAACGCAAAAAGCTCTGCTAACGTGCAGGGCTTTTGCCTTTTTTGGGAAGTGGTAAAACCAAACGCCCCAATCCTCCACTAGCGTTTGACCACTTTTTCAACCAACTTCCCCTCCTTGGTTTCTACACTTAAATAGTAAATACCTGCTGGTAGCAAATGGGTATAAATCAAATGTTGGCGCCCCCCATAGATGGGTTTGGTCGTTTGGCGAACCTCTTTACCTAGTCCGTCAAATAAACGATAGCCATTGACAAACTCATCTCTAGGTAAGTCTAGGTAAAGGTTTAAGACTTCACCAAATGGATTAGGGGAAAGGTGAAGCGATTGTCCTAACTTATCGTCCATTCCCATCCTTGGTGATTCCACTCCCTCCTGACGGATTCCCGAACTGCAAATTTCTGGACTATTGACCGTGATGCTCCAAGTCACTGGATCCTCCTCTCCTTCTGAACAGAAAAAAGTAGGGACCAAATTAACCTGGTAGGTCTTATTCAAACAAAATAGCGGCGTGATGCATATTTCCTGATGGGTAGTCGTGATATACAATCCTCCTACCTGACCAAAATCTCCCAAACTCACTTCCGTCACACAATCTGGAAAAGGGATACAAACAGTAGCGGCAGAAGGATTGAAATCATCGCAGTAGATATTGGCCAGTTCCATTGGTGGATTGGGCGGGAAGAAATTTTCTGTACAATCTCGAAAGGTCAGTATCTTACTGCTTGTCCCCGATCCACAATGGTCGTATTTAACTACGATAAAGGCAGCACTGAGCGACCCTAGATCATAACATATTTGGCTACAAATCTCTGATCCATTGTCTGTGCTTTCATCAAAATCAATAATCCCAAAAGGATCTTCATAGGTCAGCCCCGTCCGCATACAAGTCGTCACATTCAGATCAATACAGCCCTTTTTGTTGCTTTCGCAAGGCACAAAAACCTCCTTGATGGGAAGAATATCCTCAATATCACAATCATCGCCGCGGCAAGCACTCAGGTGTTCGCAAATTTGCTCCCTCGCCTCCTCCTTAAAGACTAAATCTTTCCGATTCCTAAAATTACTTGCCATAATCCCATCTGTATCCTCCAAATCATCTGATCCTAGAATATGCCCAATTTCATGGGTAAGAGTAACTACTGGATCAGGGCTATCAACCGCCCCAATCAACCAATCCCGTCCCTCAGAACCATCCTGGCCACATTGCGACAGGTTTTCTCCATCACAATAGGTACCAATACCACTAGCCGCACCAAAACAATTGTCTTTTGGACTGGTCAGCACATAGGTAATGTCAGCGCTGTGTTCAAAAAGCACAGCCTGTGTCCCCAATAATTTCCGATATTCTTCACATAATGCAGGTGCAGGGCCCCAGGGATTACTTCCAAAATAGGGAGTAAAGCCATCCAGTACCAAATTGACATTGATGGTACTGAGCAATTCGCTGGCCCCATCAAAAGCGGCTAGAACATAAAGACCTACGGCCTCTACTTCATTGTTAAAATAGTTCATCACCTCCGCATCAGCGACGAAGTGTACAGAAAGATCAACACAGGGAATGTCACAATCTCCAATCCCTGGGCCAGAACCGCCGCTAGAGGGTTGGGCAAATGGAGTTAGATAGACTAATAGACAAAAACAGAAGAAGACTAACTTTTTCATAGCTAAATAAAATTTGTGGTAAAAAAATAAGAAGATCATACCAGGAGTGGCATCTCCTTAGCATTCGATCAAGCTTAATGGTTAAAGGTAAAAGTGTATACTGTTAGACTTGGTCCAGCCTAAGAGAAGTATATACGACAAAGATAGATGCCCTACATCTCGAATTTTGAGACAATAAATGCAGATAGTGGTCTCATTGATAAAACTGGTTATTTTCTACATCAAAACGACATCTGATGTAATAAAGAGGACCTAGAACGTAACCAAGCAAGTAGCTTTGTAGTTATTTATTATATATTCGCTGGCAGAAATGGCTAATAAATTCCCTCTACTTTCTCTCTGTCTCTACCTGTGTCTAGGATTCTTTTGGGGCCCAAGCCTGGCCCAAGAAGTCGCTCACGAGCATTTTCGAGTGAATAGAGAAGTGCCCTTCAATACGGTCTACAGCCAGATACATCAGGATGAACTTGGAAGACTTTGGATGGGAACGGATAGAGGCATCTACCGCTATGATGGTCGGGAATTCACCTACTACCCTACTGAGGAGAAAATTACAGATGAAGAAATCCTCTATCTATACACGATGGATAATGGAGTGATGTGGGGGATGAATTACAATCGACAGATCATGTATCTTCAGGAGGGAGACGATACCCTGCGCTATTCCAGAATCAGCGATTCGCTTAGCAATATCTCCCTTAACCTCGTTCACGCCAGTAATAAAAACCTGAATTTCCAGGTAGGGATCAACGATTCATTTGGAACAAAACTGACCCGTGTTCAAATACATGATGTAGACTCTTTTTCCATCACTAGAAAAAAATTTTACGAGCATCTATTCATCTTTGATTCACCTGATGGTAAAGAATATCGCCTCCTCTTTCTCGATGACCTTCACCTGGGCATTGCGACCTATGAAGAGGAGCAACTGCTGCGAATGGATACCATTGAGCTGCTTTATAAACAACAGCTCATGGGGTCTATAAAGTACCTGGAAAATACCCAGACTGTTGTCATCCATTCCTATACGAGTGGAAACCTACCAATTACCTTACTTAGGGCCTATCCGCCTTATGAAGTGGAATACATTGATCGTCAGCAGATTACTCGTATAAATAATATATTTGATGATCGCCATGGTAATCTTTGGTTGGCTACAGATCGCGGTTTATTGGGTTATGATCAAAATCTCCAAGCTCTGTTTGACGGTAAGCGCCTTTTTCCAGAAAGTCCAATCAACAATATTTTTGAAGATGACGAGCAGGGCTATTGGATTGGGACAGAGAAAAAAGGGATCTACTATATTCCCAACATTTACGCCTCAAATTATTTATCCAATAATTCCGACCTACAGTCCAATAATATCACTGCGCTGGAAATGGGTCCCCAGGGTCGTCTTTTTGGTGGAACCATTTTGGGTGATCTTTTTCAAATTGAACAACAAAATCCCCAAACTTTTTACCAACCCATCCGCCAAAATACCAGCAATATCAGTGTCCGCTTTCTGGCCTTCTCCGAACGAGAAATGTTTGTGGCGGTCAATGCACGCGAAGACTATTTGTTTCAACTCGACAAGCTATCTTTTGAGCCCATACGAAATCGCTATTTGATCAAAACAGCCGCTAGTTATAAAAATAAACTCATTATGGGGACGAGTAAGGGGGTGCATTATCTCGATAAACAGGCCCCAGGTGAGATACCTGAGCTGCTCTCCAAACAAAGAACCCTTAGCTTAAAGATCGATACCCTACGTAATTATCTCTGGATTGGCGAAGTCAATGGCCTATCCTATTACGATTTCACCCAAAACCAGCTCTTTGCTTTTGATGCCCAAGGTCAAAGCATCCCCTACCTCATCAACGATATTGAAATTGCAGCGGATCAAACGATATGGGCAGCCACGCCTTTTAATGGTATTTTTGGTTTGACACCAGATAGTCTACTCTACCATTACACCACAGCCAATGGTCTGCTCAGCAATAATTGTAGAAAATTGATGATCGACGAGGAGCAAAACCTGTGGATAGGTCATGATAAGGGGGTCAATCGAATTGATCTGCGCAGTGGGAGCATTCAGGCGATTGATCAGGCAGACGGACTGCTCAGTCAGGATGTAACGGATATTAGTCGTTTGGACGATCAGTTGTGGGTCGCCACCACGGAGGGGCTTTATCGTTTACCCATCAAAGATTCTTACACAGATCTCAATAAACCCAAGGTCAATATTACCGCTTTTAGGATTTGGGAAGAAGACGTTCCGCTAGAGGCGAGCTATAGGCTACCCCATGATGACAATAATCTCTACATCCAATTTCAGGGCATTTACTTTAAGAACTATTCCAAAATGAAGTACCGCTATCGAATGATAGGAATTGATAGTACCTGGATGGAGCAAGGCAACGCGACCCATTTTGTTCGCTACCCACAACTCAAGCCTGGCAATTATCGCTTTGAAGTCATGGCCGTCAATGGGGAGGGAATGGGCAGCCCAATTTCCAGTATAGACATCACCATTCGACCTGCCTTTTGGCAAACGGTTTGGTTTGCTATTGCACTGGTCGCTGCGCTCATTGGGCTGTCTCAATGGATCAGTCGCCAGATTCGCCAGCGAAGGTTAAAAGAACAAAAATATTTACAGCGGATTGAAGAACTGCGCTCTTTTGCCCTGCGCTCACAAATGAACCCCCATTTTGTCTTTAATACCTTAAATGCCATTTTGCTCTTCCTCATCCAAAACGACCGAAAGTCCTCCATCAAATGTCTTTCCCGTTTTGCCAAGCTGATTCGATTTATTTTTGAGCATTCAAAATACGACAGGATTACCCTTTCAGAAGAAATACAATTTCTCGATAATTATCTCGAATTGGAACAACTGCGCTTTAGCGATCGAGTGAGTATTGAAAAAGACATTTCGCCAGGGCTTCGCAACAGCTCCATCTTGGTTCCGCCACTGCTCATCCAACCCCTCATCGAAAATGCCTTTAAACACGGACTTTTTCACAAAGCAGAAAAAGGAAAACTGTTTTTTGCCATCAATGAGGTAGCAGATGGTATACAGGTATTGGTAGAAGACAATGGTATTGGCAGAACGGAGGCCCTTAAGATTCAACAATCAAGACATCCCCAAAAGCGCATCTCTAGCCATGAAGTTTTACAAGAACGGATCGAACTGATCAATAGTCGCCACCCAGAGCGGGGTCTAAAAATCAAACTAGAGATTATTGATTTACAAGATGAGCAACAATTGGCTACTGGAACACGTTGCAATTTGATGTTCTACTATTAAATTGCTAATATTGGAATGTACTTCTCACGACTTTATCCAATTCCAGTGTCCGACCTCAAAAAGAAAATGCTTAAAGCCATTGGCTATAAGGCTATTTACAAAACACATACCCTAAATTGCATCGCATATGAGAGTTATGATCATCGAGGATGAGTTGGCTAGTCGGGAAATTTTGAAAGCCCTACTTGATGAGTTTTTCCAGGATATCCAAATCGTTGCCACGGCTGGAACGGTCGCAGAGGCCGTCCCCAAAATCCGTCAGCACCATCCCGATTTGGTCTTTTTGGATATCGAATTGCCCATGGAAAATGGCTTTTCCCTGATGAATCATTTTGATCCTATTCCCTTCAAAGTGATCTTCACCACAGCCTATGAAGAATATGCCATTCGCGCCTTCCGCATCTCCGCTATTGATTATCTGCTCAAACCCATCGACCTGGAAGAATTGCAACAAGCCGTGGAAAAAGCTAAAGGTAGCTCCACCAGCCAACCTGGTAAAAATCTGCAGCACCTTCGAGATAATTACTTTGGCAAAGACCCCAAACTGTCTTTAGCCACCAATGAAGGCTATCTCTTCATCAAAATCGAAGACATTATTCGCTGCGAAGCTGACGGCCGCTACACCCGATTCTACCTACAAAATGGCACCAAACACCTGACGGCCAAAAACATAGGAGAATTTGAATCCATCCTGTATGAATTCAGCTTTCTAAGGGTCCATCGCTCCCAAATCATCAACCTCAATAAAATCAAGCGCTACATCAAAGGTCGCCCGCCAGAGGTGGTAATGGAAGACGATACCCATGTCGTCGTCTCCAATGCTCAACGCGAGCCACTACTCACCCATTTGGGCTTGATGTAAAAAGGGAAACAAAAAAGAAAAGCCACCCTGAATCGGACAGCTTTCCTCAAATACTACGAATTTCTATATAAATTAGAAGTTATGGTAACCTTACGAAGGCCCTTACTGCGTTTTCATGTCTTTATATTTCCTGTGCACTTTATCTTTATCTTTTTGCAGGCCGTTGAAAATCAAACAAACATGCAAGGGCTGTTGAAATGTTCTCGGTAATTGTATTAGCAAGTTAGGGATAGCAAGCATTAGTTTCCAGCGCTATGATACCAATCCTACGCCTCGTGTAATGAAAATGTAGGTTGGTGTAATAAGCTAAATAGTGACTTTTAGGCGACGAAAAGATCGATAAACACAGATGATAAATCAATAAAATACAAGGATATAGATCAGTACTACATCTCAGGTAATGAACAGGCCCTTTCGAGTAATGAAACCCAAACATCACCCTTACAATCTCCTTATCTTTACAGTGGTAAATTAGCTCGGCTATCTATGGTATTGCTTCTTCGACTCACACTACTACTGATATTCCTCAGTATGGCTAGCCTATTAAATGGCCAGGAAGTCGCCTATGAACACCTCAGAGTGGGCAGGGAGGTGCCTTTTAATACCCTGTATGGCAGCATTCAGCAAGATCAAGAAGGTTTTTTGTGGATGGGAACGGATAAGGGGATCTATCGCTATGATGGGCAGCAGTTTAGGCGCTACCCCATGTCAGCAGATATCATTAGTGCAGAAATCCTTGCCTGTGGCTTTACAGATGATGGCACTCTTTGGGGCCTGAGCTATAGCAAACAGATTGTCTATCTAACCCCAGATGCAGATACCATACATTCCTTAGATATTGACCTCGAACAAGCAGGCGCTACTTTGGATCTGCTGAAGATAGAAGGTCAAGCCTTGTATTTTTCCTACAATTATACACATGGTGGTAAGGTTGAATTATTTGAACTCACCTTTCCACCTCATAGTATTGAAGCGAAGCGGAGTCCAAAGCGAATCCAAAAGCAAAGTATTGATTCAGCTTTTCGAGTGGTCCAAATCCCAGATGGTAGCTTGATGGCTTATTATTCCCGCAATCGCAAAGACATCATTGTGCAGCACTACAAAGATGGTCAGACTCAACAAGTGGCGCAGTATGCAACGCCCTATCAGACTACTGCTCGTGCCAATATACGCTATTTGAAAAACGTTCATCGCGTAGCCATTGCATCAGGTGTCAATCGAGGTTTACCCACCTGTTTGATCCAGGCAGAAGCACCTTATGACTACCATCTCATCTATCCCACTGATTTTAAACGCACCATTGACATTTTTGATGATCGGGATGGCAATATCTGGCTATGTACCGACAATGGTCTCTATGCCTACAATGCAGATGGTCAACACCAGGATCACATCTCTCCCCTACTTACAGGAAAAGTGATTAATACCTTGTTTCAAGACCAGGAAGGCAGTTATTGGATTGGTACGGAACGCAATGGCCTTTACTACATTCCCAATCTGGAAGCCAGGTATTACGCACAAAATAACTCCGCATTAGCAGCCAACAACATTACGGCCCTAATTCAAGAAGACCAAGAGCAGCTATTTGGTGGGACCCAAAATAGCCATCTTTTTAGGGTACAAAAGGGCGAAGTACATCCCATTTACACTTTTGACATAGCCGAAAACAGACATCTTTATATTCGCAATCTCAAATACTATCAAAATAAGCTTATTGCTGGACTAGGTCAGGTCTATATATTTGATCTCAATGATCAAAGCGTTCGCCCATCGCCAATGAAGTGGACCTCCAAAGACCTCGATCTTCATCAAGACCTGGTCTATACCGCTGGGATCAATGGAGCGGCCTTTTTTCCTCCCATAGCAACCAGTACCCTCCCTCAAAAGGTCAGTGAGGACAGAACCATCAGCATTTGGAAAGACCGCTATAAACCCTTAATCTGGATTGGGGAGATGAACCAACTGCAAATCTATGATATGGACAGCGATAGTCTTTATCCCTTCCTCAATGATCAAGCTCCTTTTTCTTATTTTATCAATGATATTGTACAAGACCAAGAACAAAGAATTTGGGTGGGAACGGCGACTGATGGCCTATACGCTATCCAAAACGAGCAGTTGATTCATCATTTCACCACAGAAGATGGACTATTGGGAAATAACTGTCGCAATCTGGTCATTGATGACAAACAGCAGCTTTGGGTGGGGACCGATCATGGTGTCAATCGCCTTTGGCTTGATGATCTGCGTTTGGAGTCTATTGATCGGGCAGATGGATTGCTCGTGGAAGAGGTCAGTGCGCTAAGCAGACTTAAGGATGAGCTTTGGGTAGGGACCTCAGAAGGTTTGTTTTCTATTCCCATCAAGGAGAATTTCCGCAGTAGCCACCAACCACGCATAAGTCTAAATCATTTTTTAGTAGGTAACCAAGATTGGGGACAGCAAACAAGCTACCAACTTAACTACGATGAAAACAACTTGGATATCGAGTTTCAAGGTCTTGACTATCAGCATCGACAAAAACTTCGCTATCGCTACAGAATGATTGGTATGGATAGTACTTGGACGCTGGTGGATAAAAAAGCCAATGCCGTCCGTTTTGCTAAACTACCCCCTGGCCAATACCAATTTGAGGTGCAAGCCATTAATGGGGAAGGCCAATACAGC
>JBCBDH010000233.1:0-8768 GCA_038529855.1 Bacteroidota bacterium
GTCTATCGCTACATGGAACAGTCAGATAATTTTGGTCGAACGGTAACACTAAAGATGAAGCGAACAGATTTTCAGATTATCACGCGGAGTAAAACGTTTAATAGCGAAGTAAGACCCTTATCTGACTGTTCCATGTAGCGATAGACCTGCTCGGCAATAGGTAGCAGTCGTTCTCGCATCTGCTCCAAGCTATTGAGATCTTCAGAAAATGTTCGTTCGGCACCAATAGATTTACGGATGCGATTGGGGTTGACCGCTCGATTATCATCTGCGCGGACGATGCGATAGTAATATCTTCCCACCTTACCAAATCGCTTTACCAAATCAATTTCGTCCAATTGCTTTAGTTCTTTACCCGTATAAATCCCCATGCGTTTCATCTTTTCAGCCGTCACTTTTCCGATACCGTGAAATTTTTGAATGGGCAGCTCCTCCAAAAAGGCAATGGCTTGTTTGGGGCCAATCACCTTGATTCCATTGGGCTTATTAATATCCGAAGCAATTTTAGCCAGAAACTTATTGAATGATACACCAGCAGAAGCAGTCAGGGTTGTGGTTTCAAAAATCCGTTGTCTTATTTCTTCTGCAATGTGCGTAGCTGATGGCATATCCTTTTTATTCTCTGTAACATCAAGATAAGCCTCATCCAAAGAGAGAGGCTCTACCAAATCCGTGTAGTCGTGAAAAATCTGGCGAATCTGCTGAGAAACCTCCCGATAAACCGCAAAACGCGCGCGAACAAATATCAAACCCGGACACAAACGCGAAGCCGTAATGCTGGGCATAGCCGATCGAACCCCATACTGCCGAGCCTCATAACTAGCCGATGCCACCACACCTCGATTCCCCGAACCACCCACAGCAACAGGCTTTCCCTTTAGCTCAGGGTGATCCCTTTGCTCCACAGAAGCATAAAATGCATCCATATCGATATGTATAATCTTACGCACAATTAATTATTTCTATCCGCGTCGCGCAGTGTCGGAGTAACTTGGAGTTACTCCGACACTACGCTCCCCTCCCCCCATTATAGGACGCGAGAACTCAAAAATTCCATAAAACTTTAACACTTTTTTTCAAAAAACAGATATTCAAAAATAAAAATAACTGATAATCAGGTTTTTATTACAAAAATAAAATTCCCTCGCCAGTGCAAGCACCAACAAGGGAATCCGAACATAAACAGCATATCATCCCGCTTATAACTTCACAAAGCGAAGACTAGTCACTTCGTAGCCCTGCTTAAGATTAAGCAGATAAACGCCCGCAGGAAGTGTCTTGACAGATAATTGTACCTCGTTATAGCCCTTCTCCAAACGAGTGGCCCGATGCAACATCGCACGACCATTGAGGTCATATACCTGAAATTCCAAATCATTATCCTGAGGGAGATTGACCTGTGCGATGACGTCGTCCCCTTGGATCAAATTATTGGTCAAAGTAAAACCTACCCCATCATAAAAGTCGATCACTACCTTTCCAACCTCTTCTTTTGTTCCATCATAATCGACTTGAGACAAACGATAGTAGTTCGTTCCTGTAATGGGCTCTTCGTCAATAAATTCATAGCTGCTTGGCGTAAAGGAAGTACCTGCACCTGAGATTTGGGCCAATTCCTCAAACTCCTCACCGTCTGAAGTGCGCTCTAGTAAAAAGTAGTTGTTATTGGCCTCGGTAGCTGTCTCCCAATCCAAACGGATGGCTTTTTCCTCTGCAAATCCATTAAATGCCATAAGTTCGATCGGCAGAGCGGGAGCATAGGCGTAATCAAAGCATTGAATATCTAAGCTAGAAACAGAATTACAGCAGCTTGGATTCATATTCGCTGCGCCATTGGAAGCGGCAATATGTCCAGCACCAAGCGTATGTCCCAATTCATGGATCATCACAATCCGATAATTAGCAGCAGATAAACAAGCTCCTGTGCCATTATTAAAGATGACATAGCCATAACCACCTGTACCAAAAGTAGAAGCATCATAAGTATGCGTACCAATTTTGTACAAGCCTCCAATGGCTAAAGTACCATTGCAAGAGCTGAGATCGCCAATCTCAGAGCAGGGGTCATTAAACATGACCAAAGTCGTATTGGTCCCATTCAAGCCCGCAACATGACCGATAAAGTTGCCTCCAGAAGCACTACCACCACTACAATTGGGGGTATAAGTAGTATTGCCCTGATACAATTGATTAAGACCAGCATAAGTACCTGACATCGTCGATACCGCACTCCCTGCCTCTGCCTGCGAGCCCGCATAATCTACATCCGCATCATTATCTGTATATATATGCAAAGCCGTGTTGGGAAAGATATTCCAACGCATACTGGTGCCCGTAATCGTAATAAAAGTACAATGGGCAGGAGCAGCCAAGCGGCCTTGATATTCCTCATAAAATTCCATTGGATCGTCAAAAGCAATCGCACTTTCCGCATTCCAACGCTCTTCATTGGCTATGACACCACTTAACATGTCCAGTAAGGCCACTTTATTGTAAACGGCTAGTCCTTCTGGCTCGCTATTGCCAGGTAAGACAAAAGGATGGACATCTAAGCTATTGCGATGTGGGACTAGTAGCGCCCCATCTTCTGATGCAAACTCTTCATAGGCCCCATAGGCCATGACCTTGGTACGGTACAAACCATTATTCGCCAGTTCCAAAAACAATAAATAGCGTTTGCCCGCTTCCAAAATCACATCTCCATACACCTCCGTTTCATAATTTCCTACTTTCTTCTTGAAAGCTTGCATATCAAAGGTCATCCCTGGCAAAAGTGCCCCTTTAAGGTTTTGGACCACTTTGAGTTGGGTGCGAAGAAAGGTAGTCGACGCCTCGCCTTTAAATTCGTAATTTTGTTTGACTTGGGCCATGACGACAAATTCGCTGTGGTAAGCCATTTCGCCAAGATCGTGGAAAGGAATGATAGTAGTAGCTTGACTGACGAATAGATGGCCAAGTAGGAAAACCATCATCACCAGTCCTTTTAGTGTGTTTATTCGTTTCATGTCAACATAAGTTTGTAGCAAACACAATACTCGTGTTTTATTTTTGTAAGTAGAATATAATTCGTTCTGTAGAAGATTTTTGGAAAGGCTATTTTGATTGGATCTAATGTGAAGCAAAGATAAGCAATTTTACACCAAGTTGCCTAAGCCTTATACAAAAGCATCAAAGTATTATAGATAACAAAAAGATAGATATACTTAAAATGAAGTAGCTTGGGTTTGCACCAAATCCACTTACAGCAATAACTAGTAATGGGGAGTCCCCAATCCCTTCATAATGAGCGAAAACTCCTGGATATAAAACAATAAAAAGGCGTTTGGAGAACGATGCTCCAAACGCCTTTTTCCCGAAAGGAAGTATATTTTAGAAATATCTTGGCGTATTGACCTTTTTGGCGCGATAGCTAAAGTCATAGCCTACCATCACCTCTAAAGAGCCTTGTACATAACTTTGCAATTGATTGAGGGTATAATCATAAGCTAGCCCTACGCGAGTACCATTCTGCAGATAAAAAGCGGCCCAAAGGTCGATGGAGTCAAAAGAGCTTCGACCACCAAATTGCCGAGCCTCAAAGGCGGAGCGGAAAGACAAACCCACCCAAAGCGCATCGTAAAATAGAACAGAGACGTCAATATCAAATTCTGTAGGTGCCCCAATTTGGCTCGCATTGCTAGGGTCAGCAGAAAAACTCCCCAACAAACCCACACTCTTAATCAGTATGGATGGTTTGAAGATCATGGCATCACCAGCTAAAGGAATAGCCGCTCCAGCCGTAAAGAAAAAGTGGCGATACAAACGAGCCCATTGCGATATCTCAGAAGGAACCTCTTTAGTCAGATCGCTCTCCACTAAACGCGGTACAGAGGCACCAACATAAAATTTTGGGGTATAGTAAAAAAGACCAAAACCAAAATTGGGTAACCAGGAATTGGGTTCTTCATTAAAGTAAACAAAATCATTGGAGCGGGGATCTTTGAATTGTAGGTCGTCCCAGTTAGCTCGCCAGTTGACCACACCAGCTTGTAAGCCAATAGATAGCTTGCCTGCACCAAAGGGAATACGATAAGCATAGCTCGCAAAAGCTGATGTCGATCCTGTCGCACCAATCTCATCATTGATCACACTCAAACCTAGCCCTACTCTTTCCTTGAAAGGCGAATGGATGGTAAAAGACTCTGTCGTAGGCGCTCCATCCAAGGCCCACCATTGGTTTCGGTACAAAAGCCTAACCGACATATACTCAGGGCTTCCCGCAAAAGCAGGATTAAAAGCCAAGCTATTAAACATGTACTTGGTAAACATCGGATCTTGTTGCGCATGCATCGTCGACCACAAACCACCAATGAGTAGAAAGAGTAGTGTAATTTTCTTAATCATAGTATCCAACCCTTATGGTTATTTTGAGATGTATTACTGTCGGAAGGTTTTGTAGCGGTTTGACGTCACTATTTGCCCATTGTAAAGACCGACAAAGGGGGATTACCTACATTCCTACCAAAAACCATGCCTTTGTGACTTTTTACCGGTCGGGCTACCTCGCGGAAATATCATACAATCTACTGATAATCAATAAAAAAACCCACACCAAAGGAATTCGGCATGGGCCCCCAATGTTCATCTCACACATGGGTAAGTCTTTTAAAGGCGGAAGAAAAAGAGCCAGACCCCCCTAACCCTTAATTTCCACCTAAAAAAGACTATATCTTTGATCAAAAGCAGACTCCTTTGTCCACCCTCCTGCAAATCACCGTTCAAATACTATGCACATTATCGATGCAGTTGTACATAGCCACTAAATTTATTCCCCTCTCCATCTTCAATCACATAGAAATAAGTACCATCTGGTAAATCATTGCCTTTCCAACGCCCATCCCAAGCATTAGCCTGGGTATAGCCCCGCTGCACATAGACCTCATTCCCCCAACGATTAAAAATATACACCCGATTGTTTGGGAAATTTTCAATCCCCAGGATGGTAAAGGTGTCGTTGATGCCATCATCATTGGGTGAAAAACCACTAAATATGGTCAGTTGGTCACACATGACAAAAATGGATACGGTCGCTGTATCCGAACCCGTCTCTGTCACAATAACGTATTCAAAACTATCGGTCACCTCACAAACATTGGGATCGGGAACATAGGTAAAGGTGAAGTCAGGATTGATCTCCACTTGCCCAAATAGCGGATCGGTAATGATGAAAATATCCACCAAGCTGCCGTTCAAAGAATCATTGGCCAATACAGGAATAGCAACCAGGGTATTGAGTATCGTTGTGGTGTCGTCGTCAATAGCTACTGGGGGAGCACTGATTTGGGGCAGTACCTCGACAATTAAGATCGTGGTATCACAGAAATCGCCCTCGTCACAAATCACGATACAGGCCGTATCTATCCCCAGTTCCAAACCTTCAAAGAATACACAAAGCGAATCCGCTTCCAGGCTAAAGTCCACAAAACTTCCTGAAGCATTCTCACAAATATTATAAATCGTATCTACCGTTAAGGCCAGCTCTGAAGTATCAATGCAGTAGCGATCTGTCTCGCCAAGGAGAACCGTTTCTGATATCGTATCAATCTGCGGTGGGATCACCTCAATGACCAATATCGTAGTATCACAGAAGCCTTCTACGTCACAAATCACAATACAGGCTGTATCCATCCCAATCTCAAAACCAGTCAGTTCCACACAATTTTGGGTCGTCTCCAAGATTAGTACTTCTGCCGCTGTACCAGAGGCCGCTTCGCAGTAGTTGTAGATGGTATCCAAATCGCCTTGTAGACTAGCTACATTAATACACAGGGTATCCGTAAAGCCAATGAGCACCTCCACAGGCAAAGTATCTATGACAGGGGTGACCTCAACAATAAGATTAAAGGTATCGCAAACACCCGCTAGCTCGTCACAGACTTCCATACAGAAGGTATCCAAACCAATTTGCTCCCCAATCAATTCAAAACATCCCGCTTCTGATAGCGCACTAAAGCCCACATTGCCATTGGATAAATTGGGGCAGACATTGACAATGCTGGTGACGGTATCAAAGGCACTAATGTCAATACAGAAAGTATCAACGGACATCTCTGGTATTTGTAACAAAGTATCAATACCCCCTCCCGTAAAGTCATCACATATCACATCAATCAATAAAGTATCGATACAACCAAGCAGGGTATCCTGTACTATGATTTGATGGAAGCCCGTATCCAGCTGAATAGCAATACCATTGGGTACCAATTGTGGAATAGGCGAAGAGGTCGTAATAAGCGTACCATTTAAGGAAATAACCAATGGACCATAATCGCTCATTGAATCTCCTCCACTGATGATGAGTCCCGTAATGCTCCAATCACCATCTGGATCAAAATCATTCATCGCATCCAGCAATTCCTGAATGGTCATGAAGTCCAAGGTCAGGGTATCTCCATCAACTATCCATTCGTCCAAAGTGTACATGTCAGGCGTAGAAAAGCCCGCATAGGAGTAGAAAAGCAGGGTATCAAAATCACAAGTCGTCGTCAGGCCACTATAAGGTAACTGATTATCAAATATTTGGTAAGATTGAATATTTCGAATGTCCAGATTGAGGCAAAGATCGGCCATCCCTTCACAATCACTGGCCATGATGATATCAGGCCCATCGTAAATAGCTGGACAGTCATTGCATTCTACATTGAGGAAAACGCTATCTACACAACCCGTTGCCAACTCATTGATCAACAATAATTGAGCAGCACTGTCCACGACAATTTGAGATCCATTGGGTACTTCTATGGAGTTGAGATCAATGCGTACGTCTATTTGCGTGAGCAACTGCATGATTTGCAATTCGCCATAGGTATCATAAGTAATACCACCTGTAATGGTATTCCCCACAATCATCCAATTGCCTTCTGTATCCCAAACATTCATGGAATCAACCAGGGTTTCAACAGTAAAGAAGGTATCAATGGAGAAGGTCTGTCCATCAAATTCCCAGGAGCTTAATTCGTAAGGCCCAATTGGCGCCACATCCAATAGCGGTTGTAATTCGTAGCGCAGTACCGTGTCGATATCACAGGGAGAGAAGCCACTGGTATAAGGCTGTCCGTCTATACTAAAGTCATAGTCAAAGACATCCATCAAGTCAATATCCAAACACAAGGTGCCTCCAAAACTGCAATCAAAACTCACGATCGAAGCCGTGTCGATACTGACGATATCTGGACAATTGTCTGGAATAACGGAAGTCACCAATATAAAGGTATCACAGATGTCATTGACATCACATAGGATGACACCCATCGTATCAATGAAATTACCCGTCTGCCCTGGATTGGGGGTGTAGGTCACACAAGAATCTAAAGAGCTGACAGTTAGGGTTCCCGTGCCATTGACTGGATCGTAGAAGATAGTGGTCGATGCAAAATCGTTAGGTAGAGCAATTGTCGTCAGACAAGTATCTACAGGAGTCACTTCATTTGTTGTTAAGAATATCGTATCAATTCCAGGATTGATGAGGGGATTATCTGTAATGCTGATAATGATACAAGTGGTATCTAATAAATTACCATCATCTGCTAAAATGCAAATGGTATCCACTGCTTCGCCTGTTAGACTATTGGCACTAAAGGTCAAACAGCCATCAGCCCCCAATTCATAGGCCCCATAAATCGAACTCCCCATAAGCCCACCATCCAATAGCTCAAAAGTTGTCGTCGAAGGATCAAAACAATCTTCAATTTCTGCACAGATGGTTTCGCTTTCATTGATCAAAACCAATAGATGCTCCGTACTGGCAAATGGGCAAATGCCACAATCGTCTATAATTTCTAAATCATTAGCGATAGCCGTACAGCCATTTTGATCGCTGACCGTAATGCTGTATAAGCCAGCCACCAAATCGTCTCTTAGCCTTGGATCATTCGCACCTGGCAAATCCGCCCAGTCGTACTGATAATTGCCTGACCCACCTGTCGCCAATATTTCAATTCGTCCATCCTCCGTACAAGTCAGCGCACTAATATCAATATCCAACACCAATGCATCAGCTACTCCAAGTTCAAAACAAGCCTCCCCTGCAAAACAAGCATTGGCATCTTGAACAACGATACAGTAACTCCCCGCCTCCAACTGTCCATTAACCTGCAACTGCCCTTGCTCATTGACGATACTGGCCGTAAAAGGCAAGACAAATCCAGGTTCAGGCGTCACATCAAAGAAGACCTCCCCATCCGTCTGCCCCGCACAGCTAATGGCCTGCAAACCATTGATCGTCACCTCTGCCCCTGCCGCTAATTGATTATTGAGCGTAAAGGTAATCGTTGTTATACAACCCGTGGGCCCATTATCGCTGACCGTAACGCTGTAAATGCCTGCTGCTAAATCCGTTCGATTAGGCGAACCGCTGCCATTATCACTCCACTGATAAGTATAATTGGTGCTACCACCTGTTACACTAATGGTCACCTCGCCATTGGCCTGATTGCAATCTGGTTCAGCATTGATAATTGGACTAACCGTCAATGGACTAAATTCGTCAATATGGACAGCTAGCACATTGCTGCAATTGGTGGCTGGATCAGTAACGGTTACAAAGCAAATACCCGCGGGGAGATTGCTGCGCGTAAAGCCTGTCGCACCATCGCACCACTCGTAGCTGTAGATCACTGGAGAAAGCACAGCTGTACCATTGGCCTCCTGGCAAGTTGCGGGGGTAGTAGATAGAATATCAGCCTCTGGGCCATCAGTATTTCCAATAAAGATGTTTTCTGTCAACTTAC
>JBCBDH010000234.1:0-8757 GCA_038529855.1 Bacteroidota bacterium
CTAAAGACCATTCACATCAGTGAAGATCAGATCACCATTTTGAATACCGCTGCTGAAGTATAAAAGTTTTCATGGGCTAAATATTATAATTTGTTGCGTGAATAGTACGTTAAACGATCTATTCGACGCAAAAATTATGACAATTTAGTCTCAAAATACGAGACAGAAACCCTTAAACTTCAGCAGCGGTATTCAAAATGGTGATCTGATCTTCACTGATGTGAATGGTCTTTAGCTCTTCCGTGCGCATATTAATATCGACATGGCCATTTTCCAGCCGCAGTACTCCTCTTGGGCAAACTGCTGCACAAATACCACAACCTACGCAAGAAGCGCGGACGATATTTTGGCCCCTTTGGGCATAAGCACGCACATCAATTCCCATTTCGCAGTAGGTCGAACAATTGCCACAGGAAATACACTGCCCACCATTTGTCGTAATGCGGAAACGAGAGAAAAAACGCTGTTGTAATCCCAAAATAGCCGCCATAGGACAACCAAAACGGCACCAAACGCGACTCCCCATAATTGGATAAAAACCCACGCCAATGACACCAGAGAAGACCGCTCCAACCAGAAATCCATAATTAGATTTTAGGGAATAGGTATCCAGAAAAAGAATGCGAGATTGGCCAGTAAAGTAAGTCAATAGCACCATCGCCGTCATAATGACCACAAAAACCAATACGCTGTGAATCAGCCATCGCTCAATTTTCCAAGCGCGAAGGGACTTATCTGACAAATGGCGAAATGGATCACCTGCTGTTTCAGCTAAGCCTCCACAACCACAAACCCAAGAGCAATACCAGCGCTTGCCATACAAATAAGTAAGTACTGGAGAAATCACTAAAATCATTAAAATTCCCCATATGATCATAAACAGCCCAATATTCCCCGCATTCAACATCCCATTGATGTTCCAATCGTAAAAGAAATAATAATTGAGCGGCCACATATTTTTGAAATCGTTGTAGGGCAGATTCATACTCAGCATGAACTCTGGCAATAGAAAGGCAAATCCCAACTGGAAAAACATGACGGATATGGTGCGTATAACCTGGTATTTATTATGTCTGTATTTCAAGATAAACTTAAAACCAAAGACCAAAATAGCCAGGGTATACAAAGCCCCATAAACAAACCACTGGCTAGCTGGCTGCCCTTTGAGCAATTGACTCAAGGGATCAAACAGCGCTACCAGACCCTGGTTACCCGCCTCATTGAGCCCTAAATACTGGGGATAGAAATAGAGCAAAACGTAAAAACCTGTAATGATGATCCCCCAAAACCAGCCTTGTACACCTCGACTGGTCAGCGAAGACAACCAATTACCATTATTTTTAATCCCTGCGGGGAGACTCATATAAGCTCGCCAGGCAAAAGTAATGGTTCCAATAGCCATCAGCGACATAGAAAGCGTCAAGAAAAGACCTTGATTGCCTGGAACGGCATTTACAAAGGCGACCAAAAGGATAAGTAAGCCCAATGCACCAATCCCTACCGCTATCTTTTGGACGGTATCTGTAAATGGAGGATGTGGATTGGCTAAGGATAGACTTGGTTCAGCAGCTCGACTCATGAGGATTTATTTACATTATTGGTTTAGAAAAGAAAAGACCCGATTCCAACTTCTTTTTTGTGTGGCTGTAATTTGGGTACCTTCTTGTTGATTGTACAATTGAATAACGGCAGATTCATAGGTTTTGAAAAACTCAGGATCAAAATTGGCCAGTTTTAGGTTCTGCAAGACATTTTCGATGGGGCTTTTGTCGCGAATCCATTTTTCGCAAACTTCATGGCGGTAGCGAACACCCATTAGATTGAAGCCAAGAATGGTTTTATCCTTTCTGTCATAGACCAATCGAATACTGCGGTTCCCGTCAGGGTGCTCCCAATAAAGCGACTGATGATCTTCTGGCGGATTGGCCAGGACGGTGCCATATACCTGGTATTCGATGTCAATGAATTTGGCAGAGTTGAACCAGATGCCAGGGTCATAGGCCACGGGTTTACCACAGATATGATAAGCCACGGTTTCCCCCATCATCCGTCCAGTATACCAAATGGCTTCTATGGGACGACGGCCAGGCATGGGTTGTTGTTGTTCGGCACAATCGCCTATGGCATACACGCCTGGAATATTGGTTTCCAGGTATTGGTTGACCTTTATGCCTCTTCCTGTCTCAATACCTGATCCTTTCAAAAATCCGATATTGGGGCTTACGCCAGCCGTTAGGCCAACGAATCCGCAGTCGATGCGCTCTCCCTTATTTGTGATCACAGCGCAGGCATTACCCTGCCCATCGTCAATGATTTCCTTTAATTCGGTTTCCAGCCTGAGGTCGAAGTGGTGTTCTACAATATGGCGACTGATCATCGCGGATTCTTCTGCTGGCAGGACATTATTCCAATAGCTTTTTTCTCTGACGAGGAGGGTGACGGGGATTCTTCTGGTATGAAACATCTCGGCCATTTCAATCCCAATTAAACCTCCTCCAACAATAACCGCCCTATTCAATCCTTTGCTAAAACGCTCCATGGCTTCGAGGTCTTGATAGTGATAGAGGCCATAGACGCGTTCGAGGTCTTGGCCAGGCCAGCCAAATTTGTTGGAGCGGGAGCCGCAGGCGATGATGAGTTTGTCGTAATGAACGGATTGGCCCTCTTTTAGTAAAAGTCTTTTTTGATCAGTATCAACCTGTTCTACATGTGCATGTAGCAGATCGATGCGGTTCTTTTCCCAGAAATAATCTTCATAGGGTTTGGTATTTTCGAAGGTCATATGCCCCATGTAGATGTACATTAGGGCTGTGCGCGAGAAGAAATGGCGGGTTTCTGAGGAAATGAGCGTGATACGATGATCACTCATTTTTCGGATGAACCGTGCGGCAGTGACGCCACTTATACCATTACCAATAATTGCGATGTGCATGGTGCTCTAGATTTTGTACCAAAAATTCTGGGTATACAGACGTAGAAAGATAATAATTTGTTGTTAAAAACGAAGGGCAAAATAATTTTGAGACGACTAATCAAGAGCCTTGTCCCAGTCAAGACAAACTGTTATTGGGTCGCCTATTTGTCAATTTTTCTCAAATGGGTATTCAACCAAAAAGAAATTCAAGATTTTCAAACCGATTCCTGATAAAAATTAGCTACATTTAACTGCGATATGTGTGAATATATCATTAGAATAATGTTTTCAAATTGCTAATTAAAATTTCGAGTCGTTATGAAACAATTGTACTTGTTGGCATTTGCCTTCCTATTTTCTTATTCTGCTGTAGGCCAGTCGATCTACTTCGAAGATGGCTTTGATGATGGCGACATCTCCGATTGGACCTTGATCGATGTCGATGGTGATGGACTGAACTGGTCTTTGAGTACCGACATTGGCAACTTTACTACTTATGAAGAATCTGCTGCTTGTTTGACTTCTGCTTCTTGGACTTCTGCAACGGGTCCTGTTACTCCTAATAACTATGCGATTAGTCCTGCTATTGATCTCACCAGTGCTAGTGGTGATGTTTTCTTAGGCTGGTATGCTTATGGCCAGGATCAAGCCTGGGCTTTGGAAAAATACAGAGTGGTTATCGCTACAGAGCCTACTCAAGAAGCGGTAGATCAAGGAGAAGTTGTTTTTGAAGAAATCCTTCAGCCTTTTGGTGAGTATGTATTGAGGTCTGTTAATTTGAGTGCCTATGTAGGTTCTACCGTATATGCTGCTTTGGTTCACTATGATGTGACGGATCAGTTTTACCTAAACATCGATCAGATGAGTGTTTTCTCTATCGAGAATGCTTTGGATGCTGGTGTAGTCGATATTACTACTAAGGGTTATGTGGAGCAAATGGGTACTGCTGTTACTGGAACCGTAAAGGCCCTGGGTTCTGATGATATCACAAGTATCGAAATGAGCTATGTTTTCAATGGTGGTACTCCTGTAACGGAGACTTTTGACAACTTGAGCTTGTCTTTCAATGATGATTTCACCTACGAATTCTCAACTGCTCTTGATCTTCCTGAATTGTCTGATTACGATTTGGAAGTATCTATTGTCTCTGTAAATGGTATGACAGATGGTGATGATACCAATAACTCAGTAACTAAGGCGGTTTCTGTAGTTTCTTTCATTCCCGATAAGTACATCTTTGTAGAAGAAGCTACTGGAACATGGTGTGGATTTTGCCCACGCGGCGCAGTTATCATGGAATTGCTGGAAGCTCAGTATCCTAACTTTGTTGGTGTAGCTGTTCACAATGCAGACCCAATGGTTGTCAATGCATATGACGATGGTATTGGACCGCTAATTGGTGGATATCCTTCTATGATCCTCGATAGAGAGCAGTTGGACATCATGCCTGGTAACCTAAATGGTATGCCTGCATTGGAAGCATTGTACGAAAGACAGTCTGAAGAGATTTCTCCAGCAGCTGTTGATGTAATGGTAACTCGCCCTGATGAAGATTCTCGCGATCTGACCATCACCGTATCTGCTGAGTTTGTTGTGCCTTTAGCTGGTGATTTCCGTTTTAACGCGGTTGTTACAGAAGATGGTGTTACAGGTACTGGTCCTGATTGGGCACAGGTGAACTACTATGCTGGTGGCAACTTGGGTGACATGGCTGGTTATGAAGACCTACCTGACCCAATTCCTGCTGCTGATATGGTTTATGACCATGTAGGACGTGCGATCTTAGCTGGTTGGGATGGTGCTGCAAGCAGCTTGCCCGTAACTATTGATCGTGGAAGCATCCACACTTATTCTTTTGAATATACCGTTCCTGCTGGTTATAACATGGATAACATGCATTTCATTGGTGTATTGACCGATGCTTCTACTGGTTATGTCATGAACGTTCGCTCTACTAGCGAAGTAAGCATTCCAGTTAATACTACTGATTTGGAAGCAGCATATTCTGTAGCAGTCTTTCCAAATCCAGTTAACGATTTGACCAATGTTAGCCTTGACTTGGCAGAAGCAAGCGACGTTGTTATTGCTGTAAGCAATTCTTTGGGTCAGCAAGTAGCTTACCGCGACTACGGCCAATTGGCTGGTGAGTTGATGCTACCTATCGACGCAAGTAACTTCGCTTCTGGTATCTACTTCGTACAGATCCAGATCAACAACGAAATGCTTACTCGTAAGATTACAGTCAATAAATAAGCGCTCTCATTGATCGCTTATTGAGCTAAGTAGCTCAAAAAATCGGTGGTGTCGACTCATTCGACATCACCGATTTTGTTTTTATGGTCTATTACTACAGTGCTGTTTTACTCACTGGTCAAAGCATCAATTGGATTATTAAGCGCGGCTCTGACCGCCTGAATTCCAATCGTGATCCCTGCTATGAGAATAGCCAAAAAGGCGGGCAAAGCAAACATCCACCATTTTAGGGCTATGGTATAAGCAAAATTAGTCAGCCAGCCATTTAGCAAATACCAGGAGATAGGAATACCTATGATTAGCCCCATTCCTACTAGTAGTAGAAAATCTTTGGATAGTAAAGCGATTAAATTCCCCACAGAGGCTCCCAATACTTTTCTAATTCCGATTTCCTTTGTCTTTTGCTCAGCTAAAAAAGTAGATAGACCTAATAAACCCAGACAGGCAATGAAAATAGAGATGATAGCGAAATAATTAGCAAGCGTACCTGTCAGTACTTCACTCTTGTATCTCTGCTGGTACTCCATATCTACGAAGTTATAGTGTAGATAAAAATTGGGGAGGACCTCCTCAAATACCTGCTGCAAACTGGCCACTGCTGTTTTCATCTCTCCTTCTTTTGCTTTGACCAAAAAGCCAGTCGAATTAGTAGATAAGAAAATAGCTAAGGGTTTAATATCCTCATAAAGAGATTGGATATGAAAATCCTCCACTACACCAATAATCTTTCTTTGATGTCGCCACCATTTGATCGTTTTTCCCACTGGGTCTTCCAAGCCCATCACCTCAACCGCTTTTTCATTCAACACAATGCTGGTAGTATCATAGGGCGCATCTTCTCGATAAAATCGCCCTGCCGCTAAAGGTACTTTGACAGTCTCTAAAAAATTACTGGCTGCCCAGAAATAGCGAAACTCTTGATTATTATCTTCTGGGCGTTTTCCTGGCCAAGATACGCCACTCGAAGAGGACGGTATATCAATAGGAGTAGAAGGTCCGATGGTTACATTAGCAATCCCTGGGGCTTTTAATAATTTATCTTTGAGGACCTCATAGTTGTTGCTTATTTCTGCCCCTCTTTCAATCATTATTAAATTATCTTTACTGATGCCCAAATTTTTATGCTGGATATATTGCACTTGCTGTTTAATAACAAATGCACTTACCACTAATAATAGAGCCAGCACAAATTGAATAATAACCAAAGCTTTTCGTAGGCCGATACTTCCAGATTGGGGCTGAATTTTTTTCTTTAGTACCTCTGTTGGTTGAAAAGAGGACAAGACAAAGGCAGGGTAAGTACCCGAAAGCAGGGTAGCGAATAATACAATCATGCTTATACCTATCCAAAATAGGGGGGCTGCATAATCAAATTGTAATATCTTTTCAGTAATTAATTGCACCTGTGGCAAGGCTAGTTGTGCTAGTGCCAGTCCCAATCCAACCGATAAGAGTGTAATCATTCCTGCCTCTACCATAAATTGGGTGATTAAGGAGCGTTTGCCAGCGCCAATTGTTT
The DNA here is from genome assembly GCA_038529855.1 of Bacteroidota bacterium. Lineage (GTDB taxonomy): Bacteria > Bacteroidota > Bacteroidia > Chitinophagales > Saprospiraceae > JBCBDH01. The sequence continues at coordinate 6,687 of JBCBDH010000234.1, forward strand.
TTCTTACCCCTACTTCCTTTGCTCTTTTGGAAGCTCTCGCCGTTGCTAAATTGACAAAGTTGATACAGGAAATGATCAATAGTAATAAGGCCGCGATAGCAAACATCTGTACATATTCAATACGCCCTCCTGCTACCTCTCCCTGCTCATTGAACTGCCCATACAAATAGGCATCTTCAAACTTCTGCACCATACAGCCTGCCTTCAAATCTCCCTCTAGTTGTGCTTGGTAAAGCTCTTCAATTTTCTGGACTACCTTATCTGGATTGGCCTCTTCTGTCAATAATAAGGCCCCCTCTGTGCCTGAATTTCTCCAATCTAACATCCAGTCATACTGCTGCACAAAATTATCAGTGGAATAGATAAAATCCTGTTGAATAGAAGAGTTCACTGGAAAGTCTTGGTAAACTGCACTCACTAAAAAATCGCCTACATCATTCATATTAATACTGGCTCCAATGGCTGTGGAGGGCCATTTTTTACCAAAAAATTTATTAGCTAGCGATTCGGAGATAGCTATGCTCTCCGGTCTTTCGTCTAATTCCTCAACCCTTCCAGCTAGTATGGGGAAGGAAAAAGACTCAAAGTAGGCGGCATTGGCCGAGGAACCTTTGACTCTAAAGGTCTTTTCTCCGCTGTTGAGGGTCATCTCTTCATCCCAACCAATAGGGATAAATCGCTCTACTTCTGGCAATTCGTCTTGTGCGGCCTGTAAGAGCAGATAAGGAACCTTATGCTGAATACTTACGGTTCCGTCTGCCAATGGAATCCTTAGTTTTAGTAGAAAAAGTCGGTCCCCGTTGGTATGGAACTTATCTGTATTCCATTCATCTTGTACCCATAGTAGCATCAATGAAGTCACGGCTAAAGCAATGGCTAAGCCTGCAACATTGATAGTTGAATAGCCCTTTTGTCTAAATAGATTGCGAGCAGCGATTTTGAAGTAATTTCCAAATAGGCCAGGCATAATGTTCGGTTTTAATTGCTTGAGAAAGCTAGGTGTACAGAATAGCAAGGTCTCTTTAATGTATAATAGCTGTGCTCTTCGCAGTCCATATTTTTTTACTCGTATAAAAAATACTTCATACAAATCCCCCTCAATCTCTTCAAGGAGTGTGGGCATACAATACCGCCTCAAGAAACGATTGGCCCACCGCGGTGGATTCACGGTCGAAGGGTCTAATTCTTCTTTCTTCATGTTCTAAACATCTAATTTTGGAATCAAGGACCAAAGGCGGGTTCTGTTTTCTCGTATTTCTGCAATCACCTTATAGCCATAGGGCGTCGCCTCAAATATTCTTTTGCGACGACCTCCTCTCTCTGGTGTTGCCTCTCCCATACTGGATTTGACCATTCCTTTTCCTTCTAATCTTTTTAGCACCGTGTGGACCGCAGGGATAGATATGCTATTGTTGGTGTGCTGCTCATAAGCCTCGGCTACTGAGACGCCATAGGCTCCCTCTACAATCATCACCATCAATAAGATGCTTTCCTCTAAATGTCCTAGATTTTTTGCCATATTAGTATCATTAACATTTGTAGAACAAACATAGGGGAATTTAGTTGGAATATTATTAACATTTGTATAAAAAACTAAACGGGCTGCCGTGTCGGACTGACTCCCCGCCAAAGCGGGGTCAGTCCGACAATGAGCGCTGCCTTCATTCCAAAGTGCTAATGGCGGCGGGGTCAGTCCGACAATGAGCGCTGCCTTCATTCCAAAGTGCTAATGGTGGCGGGGTCAGTCCGACAATGAGCGCTGCCTTTATTCTATAGTGCTGAGGGCGGCAGGGTCAAGAAAAATCCTATGTATAATTGCGAATTTCTACAAGAGGGGTACCTCTTTGAACTAAGGTAATAACGCTGTGGATAAGCTTATTCTTGACGGCATTGAAAACTTTGTACTTGACAATCTGTGGGAATGCTAGTATTAGCGCTGTTCCAATACAAAGTATTTTGGGGCTACCCAATCCATACTAGCGTTTCTCGGGCAGGCGTCTTCATTTTTCAGTCGATAAAAATGAAGCAAAAATCTTGGCGAAATAAACTCGCTCTGCTCAGACAGTATTTC
>JBCBDH010000235.1:0-8757 GCA_038529855.1 Bacteroidota bacterium
GGACCACGACGAGCAATGATGGTCCTACCTCCCTGAATGTAGTATTGTCCCTGTTCTTTATAATCAATTAGACAAGCCGCTTGACCATCCACCTCTCCACGAGTAAAAGACATTTCTTCCCAGTGTTCTTTGTGGGTGACGACCTCAAAATTGGGAATGTCTTTATTAGAACTTATACAGACATCAGGCTGTGGATAAGGGGTATCGACTAAGGTGGGATAAAGATGAGGTAATTGGAAATCGGTCTTTATTTGAAGGCCATAAATCTGATAAGTCCAGGAATTTGTCATCGGAATTGCATTATTAAAAGGGAAAATAAACACCAATGCAAGCCAAAACCAATTTCATGCCACCCCTCCTAAAGATGGGTAAAAGGTCAAATTTGTAGAATAGTAGGTGGTGACAGCAGCTAATTCCCGTCATTTTCTTTCAAAAAAAATGATGAAAGCCTAATTGAGCAAATACCCGTGTTTGTCGGCTCAATTAACCATTTGGTTGATTCAATGTTCTATGTCTTTGTATATGATGGCGACACCTCAGTGTGTGCAAGTGGAGAAATTTGAAGTCCTTATGAAATTTAGTAGCTTTGCCTGCGTTAGATGAGGTATTATCACAAGGCTTAAAGCATGTCGGTACAGGTACAACAGCTCAGTAAAATATACGGTAGCCAAAGAGCAGTCGATCACATTTCCTTTAGTGCCAAGCAGGGAGAAGTGCTCGGTTTTCTGGGACCCAATGGCGCGGGAAAAACCACGACGATGAAGATCATCACTTGTTTTATTCCACAAACAAAAGGAGTGGTGAAGGTCTGTGGTCATGATACGCTAGCTGACCCCATTGCGGTACGTCGACAAATTGGTTATTTGCCAGAGCACAACCCACTCTACAAAGATATGTACGTCAAGGAATACCTCCATTTTGTTGCTGGACTTCACAAGGTTGGCAATAAAAGCAAGCGGGTAGCTGAAATGATCGAGCAAACGGGTTTGGGGCGCGAGCAGCATAAGCTGATTGGCACCTTATCCAAGGGCTATCGGCAAAGGGTAGGATTGGCTCAGGCCATGTTACACAATCCCCAAGTGCTGATTTTGGATGAACCAACCTCTGGGCTGGACCCTAATCAATTGGTTGAGATTAGAAACTTGATCCGTCAATTGGGGCAGGAAAAAACGGTTATTTTCTCCACGCATATTATGCAAGAAGTGCAGGCGCTTTGCAATCGAGTCTTGATCATCAACAAAGGAAAGTTGGTGGCTAATGATGAAATCAGTCAGTTACAGGAGCGAGTTCCAGGAGAGAGTTCGGTATTGGTAGAATTTGCAGAATCGGTAAGGGAAAGTAAACTGCGTCAGATAAAAGGTGTTTTAAAAGTTAAGTCTCTGGGTAAAAAGCAATGGCAATTGCTGGCCAAACAAAAGCAAGATATACGGGCGGCTGTTTTTCATTTTGCCAAAGAGGAGGGATTGACGCTGTTGGAATTGCGGAAAGAGACTTACAGTGTGGAAGATGTCTTCCAGGAATTGACCAAATAAAAGGATGCTGAATTTGAGATACATATGGATGGGTATTTTGATGCTTTGGGCGGCAGTCGGTCAGGCGCAGTTGGATAGTAGTGTTTGGCTGACAAAAAACTTCAAATTCGAAGATGGCCTTTTTATGAGCTATACGGATTTTCAAAGTAATTCGCCTGCCTATCTCTGGGAAGAGCTACAAGCCACCATTTACACCAATCCGCAAACCTTTATGACTCAGGTACAGTCCATAAGGCTCAAAAAGGATTCATCCCTGATTGATTTATCGACCGTTTGGGGCTTGAGTCTTGGGGGGATTCCCTACATCCGTCTTCCGCGACATTCTACGGATAAGCAACTAACGGTATTTGCTGGGATGCGGCTCCGTGGCAAGATTTGTTATTACCGCTATTCCCGTAAGGAATCCAAGAAGGTAAAAATGCCTGTGTACAATCCGCTAACGGGACATCCCTATCAAACCACTTATGTAGATCGAGAAGAAGAAGTGATCATTGAAAAAATGTTGGATTTTGAAAGTGGACAAGAAGCCGATTTGACGGTAGCAAATCTCAAAGAGTGGGTGGCTGATGATCCACAGTTATTGGAGGCCATTGACGAGGTGGGTACAGAAGAACTACAAAGCAAACTGTTTAAATGCCTGCTGATATACGATGATCGGCATTTGGTAAGGATCAAAGTCGCCAATAAACTTTAATACGACTTGATCGACGACTAACGAAACAATTATGTTAAGCATTTTTAAAAAAGAACTCAATACTTTTTTTAGCTCCCTGATCGGCTATATCGTAGTGGGCACCTTTTTGTTGATCATTGGTATGATTATGTGGGTTTTTCCCGATTACAGCCTATTGAATCACAACTACGCAACGCTGGATCAGTTATTTGGAATGGCTCCGCTTATTTTTACCTTTTTGATCCCCGCCATCACTATGCGTTCCTTTGCCGAAGAAAACCAAACTGGAACTATTGAGCTGCTGGAAACGCGTCCGCTTTACGATTGGGAGATTATCCTGGGTAAATATTTTGCCTGTTTAGTATTGGTGCTCTTTGCCTTGCTGCCTACATTATTATATTACTACACAGTTTACCAACTGGGTTCTCCAAAAGGGAATCTGGACTCAGGTGCCATTATGGGCTCCTATCTGGGTTTGGTCTTTTTGGGAGGGAGCTTTGTCGCTATCGGCGTTTTTGCCTCCTCTTTAACCAATAATCAGATCGTCGCTTTTATCCTGGCTACCTTTCTGTGTATTTTCTTTTATTGGTCCTTTTTCTATCTGAGTAAATTGCCCGTCTTTGTAGGAAAAGTAGATGACATCGTGCAGATGCTGGGTTTGGATTATCACTATTCGTCCATTAGTCGAGGGGTAATCGATTCCAGAAATGTCCTTTACTTTTTATCCTTGATTAGCTTATTCATTTTTATGACCCAGCTATCGCTTGCTCGTCGCAAGTGGTGAAGTGAGTCACTGTCTGAACCATCTATGGCAACAAATAAAAAGATACAATCGCTCTTACAGGTGCTACTTTTTATCGGTATTCTGATCTTCGTGAATATCTTTGGGAGCTTTTATTACAGCCAGATTGATATGACCGAAGAAAAGCGCTTTACCCTCACTGAGCCCACCGTTGGCTTATTGGAGAATCTGGATGAAGTCGTTTTTATAAAGGTCTTGCTTGATGGTGAATTTCCTGCAGGTTTTAAACGACTTCAAACGTCTACTCGCGAAATGCTCGAAGATTTCAGATCGATTTCTGGCTATGTAGAATACGAATTCGAAAACCCAGGGGAAGGGACCGTCGATCAAATCAACGGTCGTCGTGAGGAACTGGCAAAGGACGGGATCAATCCAACGGTTTTACGAGTAAAAGATGTGGATGAGACCAAGGAGTTGCTTATCTATCCATGGGCCATTCTCTACTATAAAGGACGCAGCATGAACGTCAACCTTTTGGAAAGTGAGATCATGGGCGTTCCCAATGAGATGGTATTGAATAATGCGGTGAGCCTCTTGGAATACAAATTGTCTAATGCCATCCAAAAATTGCAGATTTCCAAAAAGCCAGCCATTGTTTTTACCAAAGGCAATGGGGAATTGCTGCCTGTCCAAACCGCTGATTTGGTCAATAGCCTGGTGCCATTTTACGATGTGGGATTTTTGGATTTGGACAGTAATTACATGATCAATCAAGAGATTAAAGTGGTGGTGATCGCCAGGCCCCAATTCGCTTTTTCTGAGCGCAATAAGTTTCTGCTCGATCAATACATTATGAATGGGGGTCGGGTGATGTGGCTACTCGATAGATTGGCCGTTAATCTAGATAGTCTGCGCAGTCGCCCAGATTTTATTCCGCCCCCTTTGGAGCTGAATTTGGACGATATGCTCTTTAAATATGGTGCGCGCATACAACCCAATTTAATTCTCGATTGGGAGTGTACCCGTATCCCGCTGGTCACTGGGCAATTGGGCTCTGGCAATCAATACGACCTCTTTCCTTGGTATTACCATCCTTTGGTCGCGCCCTATTCCGATCATCCAGTGGTTAAAAGCTTGGACCGCGTCAATTTAAAATTTCCGAGTACGATTGATACGGTTCGAACGGAGACCCCCGTCCAAAAGACCATCCTTTTAGCCTCTTCTCCGCGTACCAAATTACAATTGACTCCAGTGCGACTCAATTTTGAAGTCTTGCGCTATGATGCCGATCCCACAAAATTCAATAAAGGACCACAGCCTATCGCGGTGATGCTAGAGGGTATTTTTCGATCCAATTACAAAAACCGCGTAACGGCAAGTATGCAAGCGGGTTTGGAACAATTGGGAACGACTTTTAAGGAGAGTAGTGTGCCTGGAAAAATGCTGGTGGTCTCAGATGGCGACATTCCCAAAAATCTCTACAATCCAGAAACAGAGAAGATCAGTCCAGTTGGTTTTAATCAGTTTGAACGCCGTACTTTTGGTGCGAATAAAGATTTTTTGATCAATTCAATTGAATATTTGATGGATGACCGCGGCGTGATTGAGGCTCGGTCTAAGGAAGTCAAGCTCCGTTTATTAGACACCACCAGGGCCAAGGCCGAGCGCACCCAATGGCGACTGATCAATATTGGACTACCTTTGGTATTCCTCCTTGCTTTTGCGCTGATATTCAATGCCATACGAAGAAGAAGATTTGCTAGATAAAGCTGCCCAATGCTATATCGTCTTTCCGATTAAAAGTATTATCGGATTTTTTTAAGAATGATTAATTATGAAAAAGACCTTTATTTTACTTGGATTATTTGCCCTACTTGGCGCTGGAAGCTGGTGGCTGCTCAATAATAAATCGCAGGACTCCACCATCCGCTCAGGTGATCGCGACTTTGCGGTAAAAGACCTCAGTACTATTCAAAAAATCTTTATTGCTGATCGCTCTGGTGAGACGACGACCCTGGAACGCCAAGAGGGCTATTGGCTTTTTAACGGCGAGTACAAAGCCCGCCCCAATGCTATGGAAAATCTCTTGGATGCCATTAAGAGAGTAGATGTCAACTATGTCGTTGCTCGTGCAGCTGTAGAAAATATTGTCGATGATATTGCCGCACATGGTATCAAAGTAGAAATTTATAATAAAGCCAATCAACTCATTAAATCCTATTACATCGGGGGGGCAACCAATGATGAGCTAGGGACTTATATGATTATGGCTGGTTCAAATGAGCCCTTTGTCACCCACATCCCTTCCTGGGAAGGCGGACTCCGTACCCGCTTTGCACTCAAAGGAAATGAGTGGCGCGATCGTTCAGTCTTTAGTGAGCAGGTGGACGACATTGTTGCTGTCAGTGTGGAGTATCCCAAACAGCGCAGTAAATCCTTTAAGCTCATCAAAGAAGGTGAGCGCTACTCTATTAAGCCTTATTATGAAATCACTCCCGAAATCCAACGGCCATTAAAGGCAGGAGCCGTGGAAGCCTTTCTCATAGGCTTTAAAAACCTACAATGTGAAGCTTTTCAAAATGAACATCCAGATCGCGATTCCATCAGTCAGCAATTGCCTTTTGTGAATATCAAACTGAAGAATAAGGGGGAAGAACAGGTAGAAGCTCAGTTTCACCCCATCTTCCTTTTTGACAATGAGGGGGATATGGTGACGGATGCAGATGTAAAGGGAAGCGATACAGCCGTAGAGCGCTATTATGCGGTGACTAATAGTGGTGACTTTTTGCTGGTTCAGCATCGTCTATTTGAAAAGGTATTTTGGGGCTATCCTTCCTTTTTTGAGGAGGGCTAAAGACAGTATCAATGAGAAGCCCTTTTTCTCAAAGTTATTTAGTACTAGGTAGCTGGCTTTTATTGCTGCTTGCTGCTTGCCAAGGTGGCGTTCAGCAGCAAGAAGGGCAGTCTAATTCCACAAATGCGACCAATGCTACTAAAAAGGACTGGGGAAGCGATTATTTTCGACTGCGATTTATTCAAGAAGGCCAATTACTGCCATTGGAAAATAGTCGCGTTCGACTCCATAAAGCCCCCTTTAGTATCCATTTTGAGATTCGCGAGTTAAAGGGCCTGTTTTTGCATACCTGTCCAGATTCCACCCCTGCATACATCAATATGAAGGAAATAGCTGCCAATGATTTATTGGGAAAAACGATGGCTAGTTCTCCATCTAATGAAGACTACGAGTTGATTTTGCACTGTGATGCACTCAATTATTTAAGACAATCCAATGATGCCTACCGCACCTTCAACCGGGCACAACAGAAGGGGACGGAATTGGAAGCCTTATTAGAAGTACACAATCTTTATTATGCAGAGGAAGAGACTACAATAAGGGTAGAGGATGTGGAAGAGGATTTATTATTGACTTTTTTGGCTTTAAATAATCAGGAAGCGGCGGGCTTTTTCAATATCTTGCAGCAACAAACCATTCAGATCAGCTGGCAATGAAAAGACTTAATTATCCCCTTAGCTTTGGTCTATTGATACTCGCTACGCTCCTGTTGAGCAGTTGGGGGAGGAGTGAAGAAGATTGGGGCTTTTTTGGTCATCGTCGAATCAATCGGATGGCCGTCTTTACCTTGCCCGCCAAATTGGCCGCTTTTTATAAACAAAACATTGAATTTGTTACAGAGCATGCCGTCGATCCTGATAAAAGACGCTATGCCACTCGCCACGAAGCGGTCCGCCACTACATAGATATTGATCATTGGGGAACTTATCCCTATGAGGAAGTACCTCGAAAATGGACAGATGCCTTGATCAAGTATACGGAGTTGTACATCATTGATAATCGAGGGGATACGCTAATGCTTCCTTATAATCGCCTGCTTTATTGGTCAAGGGACAGCTTATCTGAAATAGAAGCTAACCAATTGAACCGCTATTCGGAAACTCAAAATAGTAGCCTACAAAAGCGATATCAACAATTCTTTAATAATCACATCCTTCCCAATTATTACGAAGACGAATGGCCCTTACCAATAGATAGCCTCCAAGCACTTTGTCTACGCTTTGGTGATGATTTTGGCTCCTTCCAAACCGCCTTCGCCATCGACCGCTTTTCAGAATACGGTATTCTCCCTTACAATTTGCTACAGATGCAGCGCCGCCTCACTCAAGCCTTCGTCCGCAAAGACATCCGCCGCATCCTTCGATTATCTGCCGATTTTGGCCATTACGTAGGCGACGCCCATGTTCCACTACACACCACAGAAAACTACAATGGTCAATTCACGGATCAAGTGGGCATCCACGCCTTTTGGGAAAGCCGCATCCCCGAGTTATTTGCCGATCAGCAATTTGACTTCTTTGTCGGCCCAGCCAGCTATATAGATGACCCTTCCACTTATTTCTGGGACATCGTTTTGGATAGCCATGTACTGCTGGATAGCGTTCTACTCATCGAAAAGCGCCTTAGCGAAACTTTTCCCAGTGATCAGCAATACTGCTATGAAGAGCGGCTCAATCGCAATGTCCGTACCCAATGTAGGGCTTATGCGGCCGAGTACAATAGGCAGATGAAAGGAATGGTGGAAAAACGAATGCAAGAAGCCATTTCAGCAGTGGGAGATGTTTGGTACACGGCATGGGTAGATGCAGGACAGCCGAATCTGAGGGAGGCAGAGGAGTATAGCTTGTCGGAAGAGGAGCGGCAGAAGCGAGAGGAGGTGGATCGCTTGTATCGAGAGGGAGATGCCAAGGGGAGGGAGCATAACTGATTTACATATTTTTCAATCCTTTTGATTAAGTCTGGAAACGATCTTACATTTGCGGGATGAATAACCAAACTGCTTTTTTGCGCAATGCCTTAAAGGGTGCAGCGATGGGAATTGCGGAAGTGATCCCTGGAGTTTCGGGGGGAACGATTGCCTTTATCACGGGTATTTATGAGCAACTGCTTAATAGTATTAAGGCTTTTGGGCCTGGTCTGGTACGCGATTTTCGGGAAGGAGGAATAGCCCAGGTTTGGCAGCGGATCAATGGGCCATTTTTAGTGTCGCTTTTGGCGGGTATGGCCCTAGGTATTGTTGTGGGGGTGTTTACGATTGCCCATTTATTGGAGAATTATCCGCCCCTGGTTTGGGGCTTTTTCTTTGGTTTGATCATTGCCTCAGCGATTTATATCGGTAGACAGATTGGGACTTGGAATGTGGGGACAGGGGCGGCTTTACTGATTGGAGCAGTGGTGGCTTATGGCATTACGGTGATTACGCCTGCCAATGGCTCTGAGTCCTTGTTATTCGTCTTTTTTTGTGGGGCGATTGCCATTTCTGCGCTGATTCTACCAGGTATTTCAGGGAGTTTTATCCTTTTATTGTTGGGAATGTATACCTATATCGTAACGGATACCTTAAAGCCCGCTTTAAAAACCCTCGATCCTGAAAAGTTAGTCACAGTAGGGGTTTTTGCCTTGGGTTGTTTGACGGGTTTGATGACCTTATCCCGTTTTTTATCTTGGACTTTTAAGCACTATCGCGACTTAACCCTGGCTTTATTAACGGGTTTTATGATTGGTTCGCTCAACAAGATATGGCCCTGGCGAAATCCAACGGATTGGTTGAGGGATGATAATGGGCAAATCCTTATGAAGGAAGATGGGCTGACGCCTAAAAAGATTCTGATGGAAGCCAATGTTTTTCCTGGGCAATACGATGGAGAACCCTCTGCTATTGGGGTATTGGTTTTGATGCTATTAGGTTTTGCTTTAGTCTTTTTATTGGAGCGTTTGGATCGCTCTAAAATGCTTA
>JBCBDH010000236.1:0-8755 GCA_038529855.1 Bacteroidota bacterium
CGCCAATTTTGCCTCTTCCAAAACCTAGTTATTCAAAATGAACGATAAACCAAACGACAATCACCAAAACCTAATAGAAAAACAAGGTTTTGGAATAGGCAAAATTGGCGGCCTCGTGTAGGGCTTGGTTGATATTTTGGCGTTCTTTGATCAATTGCTCCTCTGACCAGTTTAACTGTCTGGCAAATTCCTGGCAGACCTCTTCCAATACCATAGGGATGGTATCTATGTTAAAATAGAGTCTTCCAGAGCGGCGGCTAAAGAAGTCCATAGGCGTTTGGGTCAATTCCTTTTCGATACAATACTGGACTTCCGCAATCGCTAGATTAATAACTGGATGATTGGCTTCTAATTGCTTGTAGCCTTGCAAGATGTCGTTGGACTGTTGGCCATAGTTCGCCACCAAATAAGCCGCATAATAATCTGGGATGTCTTGTTGGACCAATTTGGCCTTTAGGACTTTGGTATACTTTTCTACTGCTTCCGCATTCTCAAAGGGTCCGCCACCCAATTCAATCGTATCTGTATGGCAGGATTTCAAGGAGCGGTCTTCCTTTTCGTGGAGTTTTTTGGCCACTACATCCACTACGCGTTCTGCCATTTTTCGATAACCCGTCAATTTGCCACCTGCAATGGAGATCAAACCACTGTCAGAGTAAAAAATCTCGTCTTTTCTGGACAGCTCAGAAGCGGATTTACCCTCTTCGTGAATCAATGGGCGAAGCCCAGCCCAGCTCGAAACCACATCCTCTGATTTCAAATGAACAGTTGGAAACATGTTATTGACCGCATCCAGCAGATAATCTACATCCTCTTGGCTGGTGAGCACATGATTAATATCGCCATCATAGGGCGTATCTGTAGTGCCAATATAAGTCATTCTGTGGCGAGGAATTGTAAAGATCATTCGACCATCTGGTACATCAAAATAAACGGAGTGCTGAACAGGTAATTTTTCATGTGGCACTACGATATGGGAGCCTTTACTGAGGAAAAGGTGCTTACCTTTGAGCGAATTGTCTTTTTTGCGAATATTATCCACCCAAGGCCCCGCTGCACTTACCACGTATTTAGATCGAATATCAAAACCGCGATCTCCGCGAAGGTCTTTGCAATGGACCCCTACTATTTTTCCATCTTCATACAGAAACTGCTCGGCACGGGCATAGTTAATACTCTTGGCACCATATTTTGCCGCAGCTTTAATAATTTCGATGGTCAATCGGGCATCGTCAGTTCTGTATTCTGCATAAAAGCCACCTCCAACGACAATATCTTCACGAAGTAAGGGCTCAATGTTGGTCGTTTCTTCCTTGCTGAGCATCTTTCGCTTATCCTCACCTTCCACCCCTGCTAAAAAATCGTAGACCATAAGGCCAAAAGAGGTCGCTAATTTGCCATAGGTTCCCCCTTCGACAAGGGGTAAAAGCATTTTTTCAGAAATGACCAAATGGGGAGCCAGATTGTGAACAATGGCTCTTTCGCTCCCCACCTCGCGTACCAGAGCAATTTCCAATTGCTTAAGATAGCGCAAGCCTCCGTGGATCAATTTAGTTGAGCGGCTACTGGTCCCAGAGGCAAAATCGTCTTTTTCAACCAGGGCGACCTTCATACCTCTAGAGGCAGCATCCAGGGCTATTCCTGAACCAGTAATTCCACCGCCGATAACGACGAGGTCAAAGACTTCCTGCTGTACTTGGTCAAGCAGGCTAGAGCGGAATTTAGAAGAAAGAATCTGCATGTTTTTGCTTATTTGAATTATCTTTAGCGGTAATCTGGCGGGCTAAGGGACGAATGAATTCTTCTGCCGGTCAAATATACATTACTCTCCATAAGCTATCAAGTTGTAGACAGCTTTTCATCGCTCAGGTTGATAAAAATGACAAATCAAGTTCAATTGTCGGAAATAAGTGCTCAGGCGCTCGCCATGCTTCGAAGTGCGACTACGCCCAAAGGGATTTTAGCCAGTATAAAAGAGGAGGCGAATTATCGCCGCGTATGGTCTAGGGATAGCATTATTTGTGGCTTGGCGGGGCTGATGGCAGAGGATCATCTCGTCATAGAGGGCTTGCGGCAATCCATCGTTAGCTTGGGGAATCATCAAGGACCACAGGGGCAGTTGCCCTCCAATGTACATTTTGATGAGGAGGGAGGATTAGCTGGACAAAGTTTTGGAGGTTTGTGTGGGCGAGTAGATACCATTTCCTGGTGGATTATTGGATTGTGTCAGCTCAGCCATTTTACCCAAGATGCCAAAATGGCCCAAGACTGGCGACCACAGGTGGAAAAGGGCTTGGCTTTGTTAGCCGCTTGGGAATTTAATGGAAAAGGACTGGTCTATGTCCCACAATCTGGCAATTGGGCTGATGAATATATATTACGGGGCTATACGCTTTTTGATCAGTTATTGCGGATGTGGGCTTTGCGTTGTGCGGCTCGGGTATATGGGCAGGAGGTATGGGGGGAGAAGGCAGATCATATTCAGCAGCTCATTAAAGAGAATTACTGGATTTCAGATGATTTGCCCAAAACGACTCGCTATCACCAACATGCTTTTGAACTGACTTTAAGGGAAGAAGGCCCTTCAGATTATTGGTCTGCGGCCTTTTCTCCTGGCGGTTATATTCGCCAATTTGATTTGTTAGCGAATGCCCTGGCTTTGTTATTGGGGATAGGTTCTGAACAACAAAATTCATCGCTTATCAATTATACGGAATCGCTTCGAGCGGAGAGACCCTTTGGTTTAATGCCCAGTTTTTGGCCTTTAATCCAGCCTGGTGAGCGATATTGGGAGCAGTTGCGAGCCAATTACAAATACCATTTTAGAAATAAGCCCTTTGAGTTTCAGAATGGGGGAATTTGGCCAGTTTTTAATGGTTTTTGGGGCTTGGCTTTGATGGAGGCTGGGCGAGTAGATTTAGCGGAGGAATTGCTACAGGGTTTAATAGCGGCCAGTGCTTTAGAGGATTGGAGTTTTTATGAATGCATACACGGCCAATCTGGAGCGGTTCACGGAACGCCCTATTGTACCTGGTCGGCAGCGGGAATGTTATTACTAATGATGGCTTTAAAAGATCGTCACTTGTTGTTTTAGCAAACGGTGTTTCTATTAGAAAGATGATGACAAATAGAGATATTGATATAATTTGTATTGGCGAATTGCTTATCGACATGATCAGCGAAGGATTTGCAGGGACCCTGAGCCAAGCAGATCGCTTTGTGCGCTGGCAGGGGGGAAGTCCAGCAAATTTGGCTTTGAATATGCATCGCCTGGGAGGTAAGGTGGCTCTGGTGGCTAGTGTGGGCATTGATAATATGGGGCAGTATCTGCTGGATGAAATGGCAGCTATTGGATTGGATACACAATACATCCGTCGCTGTGCTCAACCCACAACTCTAATTCTAGTTACTCGTTCACAAGAGGTTTCGGCCTTTGAGGCTTATCGCGGAGCTGATGCTCAAATCTTACCTGAACAATTGCCACTCTCCTTGTTGTCGCGTGCCCGTTTTTTTCATACCACCTGCTTTGCCCTCTCGCAAGCTCCTGCCCGATCCACGATTTTAGAGGCGGCCAGGAGGGCAGTGGATTTAGGGCTTTGCCTGAGCATTGATGCAAATTATGCAGAGAAAATAGGCCCTGATCGAAAAAGCGCTCAGGAGGTCTTGACTACTTATTGCCAGATGGGGCCTTTAGTCAAAATCAGTGAGGTAGATTGGGAGCGATTGTACGCATCGCCCTTGCGAGAGCCACAGCAAGCGCTTGAGTATTTCCTAAAGTTAGGAGCCAGGGAAGTTTGTGTGACGATGGGGGGGGAAGGCTGTTTTGTAGGCAATAGCGAAGAACAACATTTTTTACCCGCTCGCTCGGTTGAAGTTAAAGATACGACGGGAGCGGGAGATGCCTTTTGGTCGGGTTATCTGATTGCGCGGATAGATGATTTATCACTATTGGATTCTGCTAGGGCAGGGCGGCGAATGGCGGAATTAAAATTGGCACATTTTGGTCCCTTGCCAGGAAAGATAGAAAGAACGGTGGTTTACGAAGGATAAATCAAGAGGTTTTGGGACCTAGCCCAAAACCTCTTGACCTAATTTAGTCAATATACAATCGCTGATAAGGAATGATGATCTCGTTTTGTTCTATATTATTGAGATCACGCAAACGATCAACAGACATATTATAATTACGTGCGATGCTAAAGACTGTCTCATTATCTTTTACGATGTGTACGCGGCGCTTGTTCCCCACATAATCATAACTCTGCGGCACATCACTATTGGTGGTGAGCGATCCTGAAAACTCCGCAGGTTGTGGCATGGTGGCTGGAGCATTAACGCTGGTGTAACTATTGGATGGAGCTGGGCAGTTGCAATCTGAGGTCTTAAGCTCTTGACCTACATAAATGCGGTCGTTTCGGTTAAGCCCGTTCATCTGAAGAAAACGATCAATGGTATAGCCATAGCGATTGGCCAATTGATAAAGCGTCTCGTTTTTCTGAACGACATGGGTATTGCCTTTTCCCGTAAATTCATCCGCACTGGCTATAGCCGTATTTCCTGCACCAGTTGTTCCGCGTCTACGTGTGTACAGCTTCATACAAGGTTTGATCAAATCATTGCGCAAGCCATTAAAATTCTTCAACTGACCCACATTTAATCCGTACAGTTTGGAGATGCCATACAAAGTCTCATTGGGCTGAACGATGTGATAGCCGTCACCAGAAAACTCTGGGCAGCGTCCATTGCTAACAACTGTAGTGCTTGGGGCTGTTGGTGGAGTTGTCGTTGGTTGAGTGGTGGTCGTTGTAGTTGTTGGGCCAGCGGTCGTCGTCGTGGTGGTCACGGAAGAGCCATTGACCATCTGGCCATTGCGATAGGTATTTCCTCCACATTCCCCTTCCGCTGGTTGTCCAGTTGTGCGGTCAATGTAGATATTGCGATCCAGATCCTTATAGATAGGGCAGATAGTAGAAGTACCTGTAAATACCGTGCTTCCGTCGGGTCTTGTCGTCGTACCCGTTGTACTGCCTCCAGTGGAGTTATTGGTATTAGGCCCCGTATTGGTATTATTGTTATTATCTGGCTTATAAGTCCCTGTTTCCAAATCAAACAGCCCTCCACCAGCAGTACTGGTACTAGAGACAGGACGACTGTCACTGTAGAAAGTGCCAGAAAAGACATTATTTAAGCCCTTTTCACTACAAAAATTATTGTAGAACTGCTCGATAGGGGTACCATTGATGGCCACGAGGACCAGTCGATTATTGGCCGCATCAGTCTTATTAAAACCGCTTCGCTCTTCGATGATACCAATTTCTGGGATGATGACCATTTCTGAGTAGTTTCTACCTGCCTGTTTCTTGGTTTTCTCAAACTGGTATTGCTTTGGGCAGTGATGTTTGAGTGTTCCTCTGAAGAAGACACTGGATTCCGACTTGCTATCAGCTAGATTGCGTTGGCTAGCAGGCTGGCGGAAATTGTAAACAAACTTATAGTCCAAAGAAGTGAAACCAATAAAAGTAGGTGAAATCTGTGAGTAGGTCGCAATTCCAACTGGAGATACATTGTACTGATTGCCTTGTCTTCTGACGATGTAGACCTGTGTTTCTCCGTTATTGATTTCGCGAATGGTCCTTTCGTTGATTTTGACATTAGCGCAATTGACCATTCCCTGAGGAGGTGTATTGCGAGGCACTTTGCTTTCGATCCCTACTTCGAGGATGACCTTTTGGCGTTCATCCAAATTAAGGTGATAGGCAATATGACTATATCCACCGCCATTGTAGCGATATTCATATCGATCCATGCAGTTTTTGTCATATTGGATGAAAATCGTTTCGCCATAGGCAAGGCTATTGAGGCACAGACCCAAAAGCAGAATAAAAACTTGTGACGTTTTCATGTTGTATGAACATTTTGTGTTTCGATGATTAGCCTACACTGTAGATACAGGTATCTAATTCATTAATAAATAGGAAATTAAAACTGCTTTTGATGGTGGATTAGAGAGGCCAAAGTATATCAAATCTGGCGTAATTCCAAGTAATTCAAGCAAATGTTATCCAAAACCACTCCAAAAATGATGGCCTTCTATAATTTAGCATGCAGTAGCTTAGGAAATTAATTTAAGGAGATCAGTCAAAAACAATTTGTTAAGAAGCTTCTTTTGGATTCTCTACAATCCCATGTGTGATGGCATATAATACCAATTGGGAGCTGGAACTGATGTTGAGCTTTTTGAGGATATTTTTGCGATGGGTATATATGGTATGAGTGCTAAGGTTGAGGTCATGGGCAATTTCCTTGGCAATCTTGCCTTCGGCGATGTAGCGAGTGATTTCAATTTCTCTGGGAGAGAGTGGGGTAGGAATACAGGAATCCGTCTTTTGTGGAAAGGAGCGTTCCAGGATGAGGTCTAGCACCTTGTTACAAAAAAACTTTTCGCCCTTAGCCGTTGCTCTTACTGCAATGATAATTTCATCCTCGTCGCATTGTTTAGTGAGAAAGCTGTTGACGCCCTCCGCTAAAACATCGTAGATATTTTGTTTGTCGTTGTCTGCACTAATGATCAGGATATTACTTTGAGGGGACTTTTCCCTAACCATCTTCAGGCTCTGCTTGGTAAAACTACTGGGTTGATTATAATCTATGATAATGACGTCTGCCTGACTATTACTGAGGTGATTCTCCAATTCTCGCTCATTAGTCACTTCAGCGAGTATGCGAAAGTCGGGCTGTTGATCCAAAACCTGCCGTAGACCTCTACGGATAAGATACTGATTATCAGCAAGTAAAATGGATACACTTGACATACGCGGCTTCTTGAATTCAACGAAGATAATTGCTATCTAGATTAATTCCAAACAAAGCGAAACAATTAATGTTTACCGATAATTGTGATTTTCTCCACCCATCTATCCCTTTTTGTGCGGATATCGAGCCAATAACAGCCCTTGGGAATATGGCTTAAATCCACCTCTTTTTGACCACTGTTATCAGTGATTGGCCTCTTCATCACCCGTCCATGCACATCGTATAAGGTGATCTGTGTAATTGCTTGATCCAGGTTTTTGACCAACAAGCGGTCATGAGCAGGATTGGGATAGACCAGGAGTTTCTCTGTCAACATCGATTCTACCGCTGTGCTTAAGGTGGAAATCTTGGCTATAATGGTATTGCACCCCACTGGTACATCTGTCCCAAAAGGACGAATGCCTTTGGTATTGGCCAGGCGAATAGGACTTTCCCAAGAGGACGCTGCAGCTAATTGGCGACGAACCTGTAAGACAAAAGAGACCATAAAGCCTCTGGGTAATTCTGGAAGGGCAGAAAAATCATAAGCGCTAAAATCTACATAAGAACGACCATTGACGGAGTAGGCTTCTGATAGGTAGCTGTGTATATCAGTTGTATTGAGCGCTTGGTCCCAGTCTTCTCCCACACTGGCTAAAAGCAATTCAAATAAACTGGAATCGTATTCTAGACTAAAACCCACCCCTGACTGCTCTGCGGATAAATGGAGGTTGCTGAGCGAAATCGTTATCACATCTCCTGCCTCCAGGGAGATGGTATCCATAATAAGAGAGGGAATCAATTGCATTTCCAACTCAGTTCCAGCCGTATAAGTAGGATTAAAATTATAGCTCCCATCCAGCGCCTTACGTCCATAATAGTTTTTGGTGACTTCAAAGTCCAATAAATCAACCATCCCATCGCCATTGCAATCAATATGTTTGAGATTGGTGCCATCTATTAATGCATAAGGCCAATCACCAACCTGATAGGACAACCAGGAATTGGGAACCAATTTGCAGGGACCATCAGGGAAGGCGGCAGCTCCTATGTGCAACAGATCGAGATGATTAGCGATTCCATCCTTATTCGCATCTCCAGGCCAGATACAATCCTGGGTACAAAATAGCGTCTCATCGCAGGTGTTTTCATTCTTAAACTTAAAACAATCGTCCTGAAATCCCTCCTCATACCATTGCTTGATTTGTTCAACATTGGGGCGAATATTGGCTACTTGGCCTAGATGGTCTACCTGTTCGTCATAATGAATCGTGTAAGCGACATCCAATTGAATGGCTTCTCCTATTTTCCAATCCTCAAATTGCGTCGCCATCACTGCCCACAAAAAGGTTCCTGCTATCCCTTCCTGCCACATCGACCAACCCGCTGTGTCACTGGGAAGATCGGGAAAGGCATGATAAACTCTTGCTTGATTACTGACATCTGATCCACCCAGTCCTCCTTCTCTAAGCGGTGTCCCATCGATCCATTGGGCATTCATCAGGTGAAAGGCGCCCAAGTCATTATAAGGCCCTCCTTGCTGCGCAGGAAAACCCCAGAAAGGCTCAAAATAAAATATGGAACTCCTCATGGGCTGATTGAGCCATTGGATAGAAAAAGCGGGTGGCGCTTCGCAATAAGTTTGGAATGGTCCGTTGAGGTTGCAATTGCAGTTTGCATCTAATCCATCTTCCACATCGCTATTGTAATAATAAATGGCATCTTGCGCTGGCAAACTTCCCGCGAGGTCATCATATGGACAACCAACACTGGCATCTGCCCAAAGTGCCATTCGAATGGTATCATAATGCATACCAGAACGATTGATCACCTTATGACTGGTAAACAGGGTTCGATTGATTGTGGGGGCTTCTTCACATTGATAGGTCCAAGCAGTGAATTGAAAATCCGCGCCAACTGGGTAATCTGGATAAGCAGAATCATTATAAACCATCCAAACCAT
>JBCBDH010000237.1:0-4294 GCA_038529855.1 Bacteroidota bacterium
ATAGTGCAGAGGATATGCCTTTACTGGAGATTGTAGGTCATCCTCGACCGCTCAATCCAGACATCAAATTATCTGGTATCGCCTTTGAAAATGGCTGGCCCTTGTACCGTTTTGATGAAGGAAATCGAAATGGTATCCTCAATATCCTTCGGACAGGTTTGGCCGCAGGTACACTTGTTCCTGCAGCATTGAGAGGAATTACTACTGGCGCTTTGAGCCTCTCCTGGCGAGACGGGGTCAATTCTATGATGGCTACGGTAGGCGACTTGGGGGCAATGATGGCGGGTATTCAGCTTTTGGTAAAAGGGGAAGGAAATCTCTGGTCCCATCGGCCAGCCGTCTTTACCTTTAATCACCAAAGTAGTGCTGATTTGATCATTGTCGCCAAACTTCTTCGAAAGGATGCGCGAGCTATTGCCAAAAAATCACTTCAATATGCACCCATACTGGGTCAATTGATGATGGCTGCAGGCATTATATTTATTGATCGTGGCAATCGAGAGAAGGCCATTGAAGCGATGAAACCCGCGGTAGATGCCCTGACGGAAGGCACCTCTATTGCCATCGCACCAGAAGGTACGCGAAGTGTAGATTACACCCTGGGCCGCTTTAAAAAAGGAGCCTTTCATTTGGCTATGCAAGCAAAGGTGCCCATTGTGCCCATTGTCATTCTCAATGCTCACGACGCCATGCCTAAAGGGACCAATGTTTTCAAACCTTCTGTTATCGAAGTGGTCGTTTTAGATCCCATTGCTACCCATCACTGGAAAGCAGAAGAATTGGATGACCGCATTCGCGAAGTGCGCAATGCCTATCTGCGGGAATTGGGACAGGAAGAAGAACCTTTGTTACTAAACTAATGCCTTAAACCATGAAACTACGTGTAGGACTACTCGGTGGCGGTTCCTGGGGAACGACAGTTGCCTCTCTTACTGCTCGCAATACGCCAACAAAAATGTGGGCTCGCAGTGCCAATACCGTTGATGATATCAATAAGCACCATCGCAATGAAAAATATCTGCCTGGGGCGCAATTGACCGAATCGCTCACCGCTACTACTTCTATCAAAGAAGCTATTGCTGACGCCGACGTCGTTGTCATGGGGGTGCCTGCTCAAAGTTTTCGTCATGTACTGGAAGATGCTCGCCCCTACATTCGACCTTGGGTGCCGATTGTCAGTCTGTCTAAAGGATTGGAGCGTGGGACGCGTATGCGGATGACGGAGATTATTGAAACCATCATGCCTGGGCATCCTGCAGGTGCCTTGTCTGGACCAAATCTGGCCAGAGAGATTGTTGCTGGCCAGGCGGCGGCTAGTGTGATTGCAATGGTAGATGATACCATTGCCAATGCCCTGCAAAAGGTATTTCGCACAGGGCTTTTTCGGGTTTATACCAATGATGATGTCGTAGGTTGTGAGTTGGGAGGAGCCTTGAAGAATGTGATTGCTATTGCTGCTGGGATGGGCGATGGGGCTGGGGCTGGAGATAATACCCGCGCGGCGGTTATCACCAGAGGCTTGGCAGAGCTGACGCGATTGGGGACGGCCATGGGAGGTAAGCCAGCTACTTTTGCTGGATTAGCGGGAATGGGGGATTTAGTGGCCACTTGTAATAGTCCGCTAAGTCGAAATCGGAGCGTTGGTTTTGAGTTGGGTAAAGGGCGAAGCCTGGAGGAGATCATCAATGAAATGTCTATGGTGGCCGAAGGAGTAAAGACCTGTAGTGTAGTTCTGGAATTGGCCAGGGAATACGGTATTGAAATGCCCATTTCTGAAGAAGTCTACAAAGTCATCCACGATGGCAATTCTGTAGTGGATGCCTTCCGCGGATTATTGAGACATAAAACAGGTTCAGAGGCCGATCCAGGTTAAATTCATTTATCATCCGTCAGCAAGGAGCAAGCACTGGCTTTATTGCTTGCAGCGGCGTACAGTCCCAAGCAAAAATCAATGAAAGAACAAATCGAGCAAACGATAAAGAAGTACCTCAAGGCCATTTATCAGCAAGATTATCCCACTGTCATTGCACTTCTTTATGATGAAGATAAGCAGGAGTACAGAGATACTTTCGTCGAGTTTATGGAGAAAATTGACACCATTGGCGAAGCTGGCGAATTACTGGAGCGATTTAACATCAAAGATATCCCCAGCCTGCAGCAACTCACCGCAGACGAATTCATCACCCATGTATTACAGTCCGCTTCTACAGAAATAGGGGAGGAGGCCCTCAAAAAAATCATCGCTGAAACCCGTATTACTGATATTGACGAAGCGGATATTGTCACCATTGTCAAATACGAGATTCCTTTTGAGTACTTTGGTACCTGGGATACCATCGCCAGCGAAATGATGATGATCTATACCCAGGCTGGCTGGAAAATCTTCTTCAAATCTGGGATGAGAGCAGGCTTGGCCCGCTTTGAGCGAGACATTGATCGGTACTTTGAGCAAAAGGCCAAGGACAATCTGAATCAGCCAATTGATGAGGAAGACTTGACGCAGTACAACCTGGTGGGTTTTAAAAACTCAAATGGCGATGTCGTTTTTGAAGCTCGATTTAAAGAAGCTGGTGACTTTTCCAATGGTCTGGCCCGAGTAAAGATCATCAGTAGATATGGTTACATCGACCTAAAAGGCGACCTGGTAATCAAACCCGCCTACACCCAAGCCCAAGATTTTTCAGAAGGACGGGCGGCTGTTCGAGTCAAAGATGAAGAAGGTAAGCTCAAGTGGGGCTTTATAGATAAAAAAGGCCAAATCCAAATTGCGCCCCAATACGAAGAAACGCTCCAATTTAGCGAGGGCCTCTGTGCCGTAAAACAAGATCACAAATGGGGCTATATCGACCCCAAAGGCAAAGCCATCATTCCCTTCCAATTTTCTGAAGCCGAAAATTTTGATGAGGGCGAAGCAAAAGTTGCTATCCTTCGCGAAGGTAAGTTTATTGAATTGATTCTCGATACAGAAGGGAATTTGATCGGGTGATGTTCCCGCAATTTTGGGACTTACTCCACTGCTATAAGATACATCTACAAGATACATTGGCTTCCCGCAATTTTCGGACTGACGGGGAGTCAGTCCGAAGAGGCAGCCGCGATAAATTATAACTACAATTAGGAATTTAATAATAAAGTCCTATCTTCGTCGTTAAATACTACAAATAGGAATTTAATTATGAAACCCTACTCACTCGGTGAATTTGAAGAATTGGTGCTGTTAACTGTTGGTGTTCTATACGACGAAGCCTATGGCGTAGCTATTCGGGAAGAAATTGAACAGCGATTTGACCGCAAGGTAAGTGTAGGGGCGATGCAATCAGCCCTTAGACGAATGCAAGACAAAGGCTATCTCCAATCTCGATTTGGGGAAAGTACAGCTACGCGTGGGGGGAAGCGAAAACGCTATTTTACGATCACAGCGCATGGTAAGCGAGCCTTGCTTTATACCCGAGAAATGCGCGATTCCTTGTGGAAAGATATTCCAGACATTGCCTTTGACTTTTAACTGCCAGGACTATGCTCAAGCGATACATGTACCGTTTTTTCCGCTGGTATTGCAATCCAGCCTATTTCGAAGATATTGAAGGGGATCTAGAAGAAATCTTTCAGCAGCAATTGGAAAATGGCTCTCGTCGAAGTGCAGAATGGCAATATACCCGCGAAGTCCTTCTCCTTTTTCGCCCTACGATTATTCGCCCCATCCGTTTTATCAACCTCCAACATATGCTTTCTATGTTTCAGAATTATCTAAAAATCGGCCTCCGCAATCTACTTAAATACCGAACCAATACAGCCATCCATATTTGGGGCTTGGCGATTGGTCTCGCTGCTTTTTTGCTGATCAATCAGTATGTCACTTTTGAGAGGAGCTATGATCGCTTTCACGACCATGCCGATCATATTTATCGCCTCACTACAGACGTATTGGATGATGGGCAGTTGCAATTGCGCGATGCGATGACCTATGCCCCCGCTGCAAAAACGCTGGAAGAGGCATTGCCAGAAGTGATCAATTCCACAACTACGCTAAAGATCATGGAAGTCAATTTTAGGCGAAAAGGCCGTCCCATTCAGGAGGATATGATAGCCGTGGATACGCAATTTCTGAAGATTTTTAACTATCCCTTATTGGCAGGAGATCCCAATGATTTATTGGAAAAACCCAATAGTCTGGTACTGACCGCCGCTCATGCTAAAAAGTATTTTGGTCAGGAAAACCCTATTGGGCAATCTATAGAATTTTTATCGGGTAAGCCTGGTGAGCAATTTGTCGTGAGGGGAGTAGTCGCTGATC
>JBCBDH010000237.1:4304-8720 GCA_038529855.1 Bacteroidota bacterium
GTTTAATATGTTGACTTCCATCAGTACGGTGCAGAAAAGGATGGAGCGAGAGGCTTGGAATGGCAATAATTATTACAGCTATTTGCTATTGGATGAACGGGCGGATCTCGCTGTGGTCAATGAAAAACTGAAAGATTTATCCAAACAATACATCAGTGAAGATGGCTTTGAGTTATTTAATTTGCAGCCCCTTACGGCTATTCATCTCCACTCAGACATGACTTTTGAACCTGAGGTACACGGTAGTGCGCGGGCCGTTAATTTTCTCTATCTGATCTCTGTTTTTATTCTGTTGATCGCCTGGATCAATTACATCAATTTGTCGACGGCGCGAGCGGTGGAGCGAGCACGGGAGGTGGGGATGCGCAAGGTGGTAGGTGCCCGAAAAATTCAATTGATAGGACAGTTTTTTACAGAAGCGCTATTGGTTAACTTACTGGGGGTTTTACTGGCGATACTATTGGTCCAATTGGCGCTTCCTTATTTTAATCAATTGGTGGGCAAAACCGTGATGACAGCCGTGGAAGGCAATCCTGTATTTTTAAAAAATCTGCTTATCTTTTTTGTCCTTGGAACCTTGGTGACGGGGATATATCCCTCAATGATCTTGTCTTCTTTTAAGCCAATTGGGGTGCTAAAAGGCAGTTTTAACCGCTCGAAACATGGCGTAGCATTGCGCAAGGGCTTGGTCATTTTTCAGTTTACGACCTCTCTGGTTTTGATTGTTGGGACCATCGTTATTTACCAACAGATTCAGTACATGATGGGTCGAGAGATGGGGATGAAAAATGACCAAGTGTTGAGCTTCAACGCTCCTGGCTGTCCAGGAGAATTTGAACAATGTAAGAGTAGACGTAAGGCTTTCCAAAATGAATTGAAACAGCTAAAGGGGGTAAGAGGAGTAGCCAATATGGCTTGTCTACCTGGCGGAAGAAGCAGCGATATCAATTCTACCTATGGGGAATTCAGCATCCCAGGTGCTGCCAAACCCATCGCCTCTACCCTTTACATCAATTTTATGGATGACCAATTGGTAGACCTTTTGGATTTGAAAGTAGCAGCGGGCCGCAATTTTGATTTTCAACTGGCCAGCGATTCCAATGCGGTTTTGATCAATCAAGCCATGCTCGATCTATTTGATATTAGCAATCCTGAAGCGGTAATCAATAAGGAGCTGGTTAGGACAGATGGTTTTCGATTTCGCATCGTTGGTGTTTTGGAAGATTTTAATCGATCTACGCTAAAATACACCATCGAGCCCACCTTTTTTGTCCCCAATCAAATCAGCGATTTTGGCCTCGTCAAAATAGATACCGACAATATCAGCAGTACCATTGCAGCCATTGAAAAAAACTACCTTCGTTTCTTTCCTGATGCCTCCTTCAATCCCGTCTTTCTAGATGATCGCTTTGCCCAGCTCTATGTAGAAGATCAAAAATTTGGTTCTGTCTTTTCTATCTTTTCCGTCTTGGCCATTTTTGTAGCGATGATGGGCTTATTTGGTTTGGCGGCCTTCCTATCGCTCCAACGCACTAAAGAAGTTGGCATCCGCAAAGTCTTGGGGGCCTCAACCTGGCAGATCATCGTGCTCTTTTTTAGAGACTTTGTTGGTCTGGTATTGGTTGGCCTCATTCTGGGCGCTCCATTGGTTTATTATGGCATGGACAATTGGCTGAGCACCTATGCCTTCAGAATTGATTTTCCCTGGTGGTCGCTCTTGCTAGGGATGGTCGCTTTAATGCTCCTCACTTTTTTAACAGTGAGTTTTCAGACTTATCGAGTGGCGAGTATTAATCCAGCAGATACGATGAGAACAGAGTAATCCTCGATGATGGAGTATAGGCTAAATTAAGAAAGTGAAGTATTATAAATAATTGATCAACAATCAGTTACGAATGGAGCTGGAATGAATGCCAAATGCTGATTGATGATGGTTTGGATCATCAGCAATTATCAGAATAAACTAGTATCGAAGTAAGTCCACTTACTCCGATACTAGTGCTGACCAACAAGGTAGTGTTATAAGGCAGTCAATTATTTATTCTCCTTTCAGCTTAACAAATCTCCTACTAAATCGCTGTTCTCCAATCTTCACTACCAAGGTATACAAACCCGCATCTAAAGCGGAAATGTCCAATACCTGAGTACGCTTCGTTCCCAAAGTGGGCGGCAGCAATTGATGAAGTCCCATATCTCTAGATAAGACATCATAAATCCAAAGCTGTACAGGGGCATCCATAGGCGCATCAGACAGTTCAAGACTGAGTTGCTCCCGCGCGGGATTGGGAAAGAGCTTGATTTGTACTGCGGTGGCTACAGCAGGGATGGGGGCATCCAATAAGTCATTGGGTGCTGTAGTTACAGGCGCAGGGTGATCTTTGCGAGGGAAAAAGGGATCAGGGATGGCAATGCAGTTGGAACATTGTTTTTCAGTAAATGATCCAAGGGGTTCATCATCGCTGCAGATGGTTCTCACTCTAAAGGAGAAGCAATTGAATCTGACGATTTGTTCGTCGACACCAACATATTCTGGGACGATAAAGCGAACCCTAGAAGCACTATTAGGACTAATGGTGTAGCTCCTGGTGATTCTCAATTCACTGTGTTCACAACAATCTGGATCATTGTAGAATACCTCTATTTCATAGCCAACTGCTCCAGGAACAGCATCCCAGGAGATACGGTAGCCCAGAAATAAAGGAGACCACTCGCAGAGAAAGTTATCCGCTAATTCAGTCGTACAAGGGTTGGCGATTACAAAGATACCTGGCATCGACCAATCTGATTCTAAAAATGGACAGCCACCAGGATTATTGGAGCAAATGCTTTGTACTTCCCACTCATAATTGATCTCAGGGCTCAGTCCAGTGACGGTATATTGATTATTGGTCAAGGTCACGGTATTCCAAGTGCTTGTACCCTGTTCTCGCCATCTAAGTCGATAACTGTTACCCACTGCTGTTTGCCCCCAAATTAGGCGAACACTTGAGGAAGACAATTCTTCAAAGGCTAATTGGGTGGGGGTATCACAACCAGGGATGGAGAAGAAATCAGAAGCACTCCAGGAAAGTTCGGTTCCATCTTGACAAATGACTCGCACCTGCCATTCATAATCGCTGCCTGCTTCCAGAAAAGTAGCTCTGTTAATTCCTATTCCACCGCTGGTTACATCAAAGGTATACCAATCCGTCGTCCCCACTTCCCTAAATCTATGCTCATATTCTCCGCAAACGGTGAGATCGTGAACCAGAAAAACAACTTCACAGGAAAAAAGGGTACTGAGGTTGCCAACTGCTTGACAAGCAACCTGAGTTTCGTCAAAAGTGGCATTGACCCAAGTACTTATCTCATTGGAGCTGCCACATTCACATCTACTTCTCACTTCAAATTCAAAATAGCATAGTTCACTGACATTTGGGATCAATACAGAAGTAGAAGAACTAGAGGAGGTCGCTGGAATAAAAGCGCCCTGTGGATCAGTTCGATATCGAATATCATAAGAGGTCGCCTCAGGGCTGTGGTCCCAAAATAAATCTAGATAAAATCGACCCAAGAATAGGCGCTCTTCATATCGAAGATTATTGGGTGGGGCACAGACGGAGCTGAGCGAAGGTGTGGTGAATAGAAAATCACCAAGATTGACATTGGTAAATTGTGGACAATCAGCTGTTTGACACTCGTAGAGAACAGAGACCTGATAGGTTTGATTAGGATTGACATTGGTACTGATCGTATTGGTTCCAGGAAGGATATTAAACCTTCGTGGAAGGCCATTAACCAGCAGCGTTATGACATCTATTTCTTCCGATTCAACCGTTAGGTCAATGCTACAAGCCCTGGCAGAAATAGAGATTAAATTTGGGGCATCGCAATCCTGTGTTCGTAAATCTATTGGGTCTGATGTACTTGATGCACAAGAACAATCAGCAACTATTTCGGCGATGTAACAAGTACCTGGGCTGAGGTTGTCGATTAATGCCTGATTACTGCTCACGGTTAGGGTGCTGAAGTTCATGTCGTTGCATGCTCGATACCTCACCGTATAGGATAAAGCACCCGTCTCTTGCCAAGTCAGTAAGCTGGTGCAGCTTCCAATTTCTGATACTTGCAGATTAAATGGACTAGGACAGGCTTTGCCCGTTTGAAAGGTGAAGACTTCACTCCAAGGCCATTGGTCAGTATCACACAGGCCGCTTACTTGCCATTCGTAATTGGTGATGTTGTCGAGTTGTCCTAGGCGATGGGAGTTGGTCGTGATGTTATTGACATTGATCCAATTGCCAGTTCCAACTGCTCTATATCGAAGGTTATAAGAGGTCGCATTGATATCTGTCCATTGTAAAAGGGCAGAACAGATCGTTACTGTACTGGGCACTGCTTCCTCAGGAGTGGCTTGATCAATAAAGGGATCACCCA
>JBCBDH010000238.1:0-8705 GCA_038529855.1 Bacteroidota bacterium
ATCAAGTTTGAGAATGGTCCCTTGGAGCAAACCTATAAATTTAGAGATGGCGAAGGGGTGGATAACTTTAGCGATGTGGAACGACTGGTAGACAACACTTTGATCAATACGGTACTGGCGGAATTCAGCCAAATGCATAGGGTGCGTCAGGATGCCTTGAAACGCTATCGGCCACTAGCGAAGGAAGACGATGAATTTGACGACATCATCTAAGGATCAAAAGATCCAACGAAGGCTATTTCTAAAATTGTAAATGGTTTTTTGTATGCCCTTGGCCGGGCGGCTATCATTGAGCAGATTGAAAGTGGTAGACAAACGGAGTCGCTTGGTAATGTCTATGATCAAAGAGGTTTCTGTAGACAGCCGTCGATCGTTTAGGTCGTTGATAGCGGGCTGAAAATAGGTGGTGCCAGATACTTTTACATTATCGCGTAATTGGAGAAAAAACGACAGATAAGTACTAATGCGATGATCGCGGAAAAATAATTCAGGGTCTTTTTCTTCTTCGTAATCAAACATATAGGAAAGCCCATAATAGGCGCGGTTTTTTTCTCTCTTTATCAGCTCATATCGTATACCTGTTCCGAGTAGTCCCCGTAGTCGTACACGCAGTCTTTCATTGTACTGCAATTGGGTGAAGGCCTCATAGGTCCAACGATTGGTTAGGTGATAATTGTAGCGAAAGTGCTGAAAGCCATCATTGACAAGATCCTTTCCTTCAGCCTTAATCAAATTGAGTTCGCTGATGGTGATGAAAAGATGATTTTTAATGAGCCAGTCCAGGCGAACGGATAGGTTTCCACTGATGATATCGCTGCCATTATCAATGAGGTTAAAACCCAAAACTACCCGTCCAAATATACCAGAGGTATCTTTTCTCGAAACGCGTTTATCTTCGATATTGACAATTTGCGCTTGGCTATGCCAGGCAATCATCAAAAAACTAAGCAACAGTAGATGTCGAATTAGTCGATTCATTGGAATAATATACAAGATGATTCAAAAGGTACACAAACAATTGCTGCCTACAACACAAATTGCAGACCAACATTGAACAACAAATCGTTGACGGGTCGCGATTTAAGGAAATACTCACTGTAGGCCCCTGAGTAAAAGGTTACATTGCCAACTGATCCGCTAAACACACGATACTGCCGAAAGGCCATCGACAAGTCGAGACTGACCCTTTGGTTGATAAATTTGGTATAGCCCACACGTAGACCATAATTCCAAAGATGTAGGGATCGGTACTTATAATCCGCTGATATTTGCTGCAAGCTATTGAGATAAGCAATACTTGGCTCTACAAAAAAGAATCGCTGATGGCGAATCGATAAGTAATAACGCGCCCCCACATGACCTTCAAACTCGTAGCTAATTTTCCTTTCTCTTTGTCCCAAACTCAAACCACCAATAATGGCGAGTCGATCGCGAATAAAATACCCTACAGTAGGCCCTAGCCACCACTCATAGTCACCAGGAGCCTCTGAAGTCGTCAGCCCGATTTGTGCCAAGCCCCCAATCATCCATTGCCCTTTTTGGATCAGCAGGCTATCTGGAATACTCATTTGCTTCTCGCCCTCTGGCTTCTTCCCCTTCCAAAAATATTGTAAACGAACATTGAAGTAAGACTGATTAGGCTCTAAATTAAACCTTCGATTAGTACGCAAAAACTTGCGGTAAAAGTCGTAATTGAATATCAAGTCTATCGCCACTCCCGCCCCAAGGAAGTAGCTGCCCCCCAATTGAAGCGTAGCCGTTCGCGTCCGAAAAAAGGCGGATTCTGGAACACCAACTAAAAACGAGCGATTACTCTGGCTACTCCATTGGAGCCCTAGAAAGAGGTAAAGAGGAGAATAGTCCTTAAAATAAAAGCGACCAAATAAGCTATTTCCCACCCCAACGTCTGTTCCCAAGGACTCCAAAGTCAATTCCCCACCAAACAGTAATTTGGGGTGTACAAAGGCGCCTAGCCTGGGTTTGAGTCGTAGATAGGTTTCGCGACTAAAATCGTCGCTGTAATCATTACTGCGAATGAATAATTCACCGCTGGCCATCCAGTACCCCTTGCCCAATTGAGCGACTAGGAGGAGTGGAGTAAAGCCAATTAATAAGAGGAGTATAGTTTTCTTAGCCATAAAGCAGTTTTATTCGCTTGGAGCAGTAAGGTCGATTTAATCTAATTGATCCAAGCGATTTTTTAAATATCCAATCATGACCTGAAGTCCGTTTTCAAATGATTGGTTATTATTTATAACGACATCTGCTCTTTCTATGTATGGCTGAATGTACTTTTCAAACGTGGGCAGTACGTGATGTTCGTAGCGATACAAAACATCATCAAGGGGATAATTTCTTTCCACCCGATCTCTTTTGATTCGTCGAATCACTTTTAGGTTTTCCTTGGCATGCAGAAAAACCTTGAGGTCCAGTATCTTTCTGATTTTTTTGAAGTGAAAGATAAAGATGCCTTCTACAATAATAATGGGAGCGGGTAAAAAGGTGAGCATTTGGGCAGCCGCTTGATCATTATTGAAGACGTATTCTTGTCGAGTAACCATCTCCCCTCGCATCAATTTGCGCAGGTCTTCCCCAAAAGCCTTTTTATCAATTGACTTGGGTAAATCAAAATTGGTTACGCCTTGTTCATCAATCTCTTGCTCCACTTTGGGTCGATAATAATCATCAAGCGATAGAATACAGAGCTCTTGTTCAGAAAAGTAATTGCGCAGGGCTTTGAGAAAACTGGTCTTTCCAGAGCCACTCCCACCAGTAATACCAATAATATAGGGTTTGTCCATCAGGTATGTTTTATGACAACCGGGCAAAAATAATGATTTTAGTAAGAACAGATGACTTTCAAGTACAAAGACTGTATACCAAAAATGTACTTAAAGCTGAGGAGCCCTTCTTAATTTCATTATTCAGAAATCAATTGCTACATTTGGTTAAACAGCAAACACATCAAAACTATGGTGGAAACATTACTCGAAGTACTCAGAGGAGGGCTGGGCATCCTGGTCTTGCTGGGCATCTGCTATCTATTAAGCAATAACCGCAAGGGCATTGATTGGCGTTTGGTCATCACGGGAATCGGTCTACAGTTGGTCTTGGCTATCCTGATTTTAAAAGTTCCAATCGTTTATACCCTGTTTAAGTACATCGCCAATTTCTTTGTGATGGTATTGGATTTCACAGAGGAAGGGGCCAACTTCGTTTTGGGCGCCTGGCCAGATTTTGCCGAGCTGACAGCTATAGATTTCAGTCAATCTCCCCCAGCTAGAAGTTCCTTTTCCGTAGGTTATATGTTTGCCTTCAAAGTATTACCCACCATTATATTCTTTGCGGCCCTTTCCGCCCTACTCTATTATCTGGGCATCCTTCAGAGAATTATTCACGGTTTTGCCTGGCTGATGAGTAAAACCATGCGTCTGTCAGGTGCAGAAAGCACCGCTGCCGCTGCCAATGTTTTTATTGGACAAACGGAGGCACCACTCATCGTGCGGCCCTATCTGGAAAACATGACCAAATCTGAGATCATGTGTCTGATGACAGGTGGTATGGCTACGATCGCTGGTGGGGTATTTGCTGCTTTCGTAGGATTTTTGGGAGGCTCTGACCCTGAAACCCAACGCCTTTTTGCAACGCATTTGCTAACGGCTTCCATCATTTCTGCCCCCGCTGCTATTGTGGCAGCCAAAATGCTATTCCCAGAGGAGCATCCCGATCAAATCAATACGAACCTGGAAATCCCTAAGGATCGCTTGGGGAGTAATATGCTGGATGCCATCTCCATTGGTACTTATGATGGGATCAAGCTGGCGGTCAATGTTGGTGCTATGATTTTGGTTTTTCTGGCTTTTGTAGCTATGGTTAATGCTATTTTACTGGGCATTGGCGATTTGACACAGCTCAATGGTGTCATTGCCAATGCAACGGGGGATCGTTTTAGTGGTCTTAATTTAGAATATTTGCTAGGCATGTTATTTGCGCCTTTTGCCTGGTTGATTGGGGTGCCTACAGATGATATTTTATTGGTGGGCCAATTACTGGGTAAGAAGACGGTGATCAATGAATTTGTCGCTTACATTGACCTGAGTCTTTTAAAATCAGAGCTGAGCGAGAAGTCGATTATTATTGCTACTTATGCCCTTTGTGGCTTTTCCAATTTCTCCTCTATTGGTATCCAGATTGGGGGGATTGGTGCCATTGCTCCTAATCAGCGTACGACGCTTACGAGCTTGGGTATTCGAGCTTTGATTGGTGGTACTGTCGCTTGTTTTTTGACGGCAGCGATTGCAGGTTTTCTAGTTTAATTTAACCTTTGATTGCTTAGACGACGGTGTCAAACAATAGTCTTTCTCCTTTTTTATCTTCAAAGAATTGCCCTTGGTGGTAGGCAATATGGCCACTGACGATGGTCGTTTCCACCTCGCCTTTGAAGCGCTGTCCTTCAAAAGGTGACCAGCCACATTTGGCGTGAATGTTATCTTTGGTAACGGTCCATTCCTTATCCGCATCCAAAATCACGATATCTGCCCAGTAGCCTTCGTCTAAATAGCCGCGCTGGCGGACGTGGAAGCATTGAGCGGGCGCATGACACATTTTTTCTACCAAGAATTCTAAACTAATCTTGCCTTGCTGATAAAAACCGAGCATGACATTGAGTGAATGTTGGACGAGGGGTAGCCCAGAGGGCGCTTTAAAGTAGCTCTGTTGTTTTTCTTCCCAGGTATGAGGAGCGTGATCTGTAGCGACGATATCCAAGCGACCATCCAGCAAGGCGGGTAAAAGAGCGGCCTGGTGCTGAGGAGATTTAATAGCTGGATTACATTTGATGCGGGTGCCCAAACTTTCATACTGATCGCTATTGAAAAAGAGATGATGGACACAAACCTCTGAGGTAATTCGCTTTTCCGTCAAGGGAATATCATTTCGGAATAGGTCTAATTCATCAGCCGTAGAAATATGCAGGATATGCAGCCTGGTATTGTATTGCTTGGCCAAATTAGAGGCCAGCGTCGAAGAGATCAAACACCCCTCTACAGAACGAATTTCTGGATGGAGATGGATCGGGACTTCTTCCCCATAGCGCTCGCGATATAGGGCGGCATTCTTGCGAATGGTGGCCTCATCCTCACAATGCGTCGCAATCAACATGGGCACTTTAGAAAATAAGCCTTCCAAGGTGCTGTGCGCATCCACCAACATATTCCCTGTACTTGAACCCATAAAAACTTTTACTCCACAAACATTTTCGGGATTGGTTTTTAGTACTTCCTCCAAATTATCATTGCTGGCTCCCATAAAGAAGGAGTAATTGGCCAGTGATTTTTGGGCAGCACTGGCATATTTTTCTGCTAGTTTTTCCTGAGTAATGGCAGGAGGTTTGGTATTGGGCATTTCCATATACGAGGTCACACCTCCCGCAACTGCTGCACGCGGCTCAGTGTAGAGATCAGCTTTATGCGTCAGCCCTGGTTCACGAAAATGAACTTGATCGTCAATAATTCCAGGAAGGATGAATCGATTGGTCGCATCAATCTCGCGATCCGCAGCGCGGTCGATCTGAGCATCGATCTGCTCAATCCGACCATTCTGAATAAAAAGATCAGCAGCTATGATTTGTCCACGATTGACGATTCGCCCGTTTTTGATGAGGATGGAAGACATTATCGATTGTTTTGATATGGGGAGCGAAATTAGGAATTATGAAGCGCTTTTCCCATCGACAAGTCCTAGAAAATAGACTTTCTGGCATTTTTTTTGTTCCAAAAATGAAGAGCGAAAGGCAAATTACTTAACAAAGCTGATCAACCATGAAAAAAACTATGTATATCATCACAGGCTACACCCTAGCCCTTCTTTTCTGCCTATCTTTTTTCTTTACTATGTATGTTATTTTTCAGTACAGCTGGCTCATTGGCGGTTTGATTACTGGTTTGCTGGTCTTTACGGCCTTTACTTTGATCAATGATCCAGATTCTTACATGGAGGTTGAAGAATCCATGCCGCTACATTCTTATTCTGCTTAACTTTCCACAAAAAAAATAAGGGGCGAGGCCCCTCAAGCAATTTCACTAAACGGTATTAAATCCACCCATTTACTGTGGATCTTTTCATTAGCAGTTTTGCATTCTTTTATCCTATACCCAAGGGGAAATTCCCCTCAGGCATATAAGTATGATTTATATTAATGTGGTACGGCTAAGTTGCTGCTTGACGACGGGTTTCAATGCCTCAGCGGCTTGCAACAAGAGATTCAAATCCTGTGGAAAAGGCAAACGCACTTTACCTAAGCAGGTTCTCGATTCTGGGCTAAGCGCTCTGTAATCGCCAATGAAAGTCGCAAATAGATTATCAAATACCGCATCTGAGGCAATAGGTTCTGAGCTGATAAGTTCATTGGTTTGCAAATCGCGATATTCCAAACGCCCCGCCACTCTAGCCGTTTTATGCTGGCGTGTTTCCAAAACCCTGGCGCTGATCAATATTTTCTTAGGAACCAGTATTTCATTGCCCAAACTATCTGTCAGAATATAGCCATCAGCATCCACCAAGGGCTCTGTCCCCTCTTCAATCTCCTTCACCTCCTCAAATTCCCGCGACTCCACAAAACCAGGACCTACGGCCACCTCTGTCAAGTTCAAATCAATGCGATAGGCATAATCAATCCCTGGTCTTTCCTTCGTGTGGTAGCGATTCCAGCGATTGTCCAAATCGCTTACAGTCATCCTAAGCAATTCGCGCTCAAAATCTCTGGGAACGACTACTTCCGCACGATTCTGGACCTGAAAGAGAATATGTGCTACTCCCAAATCTTCTGCCTCGCGCTTCTTTCGGCGAACATCTCTAAAATCGCGGATGTAATCTTCGCTTTTGGCAAAAGCCGCATAAGCTTGTCTGGCCGCATAACGATCACCACGCTGTGCCTCTGTCAGCAGCATTTGACCTCTTTCGTACTGATAAACAGCGGCCTTTTCCCTAGATTCTTTTAGCAAAGGGGTGACTCTCACAAATTGAAAAGATGCTTTATACCCCCTTTTGTCAATTAAAGGCAACAGCGGTTCGATAGCCGCCTGACGCTCATCAATTCGCTGATAAATTCGATGGATTTGCTCCCAATTGGCAGCCTCGCCATTGTATTTAAGGCGCTCCACTTCTGCCATATCTCTAGCCGTGGCTTTGGCAAAGGCTTCTTCAACACTAGCGACAAATTTGGCTTTCTTCTTCTTTCCCCGAAGTTTTTTCATAGAGCGATGAATCGCTCCATCATAATCGCCTAATTCGATCATTTTTTCAGGAGACATGCAAGCACTCATACTTAGAAAAAGTGCAGCACAAAGAAGGAGTAAAGTAGATGGATTGAGACGGATCGTTTTCATGGTTTTTCCTTTTATGAGGGTGAATCAATGAAGGACTATTCTTGAATTCTTTCTAGCAAATTAGCCTTTATAGAGACTAAAAACTGTCAATAAATTCTTAAAGATTCTTAAAAATCTATTAAAGTTGATGGATGGATTAGGGTA
Source organism: Bacteroidota bacterium (assembly GCA_038529855.1). Classification (GTDB taxonomy): domain Bacteria; phylum Bacteroidota; class Bacteroidia; order Chitinophagales; family Saprospiraceae; genus JBCBDH01. The sequence continues at coordinate 7,530 of JBCBDH010000238.1, forward strand.
AGCGAATAGCGCTTATCTTAGCCCTATCCAAAGATTATCGAACTTGACTTTTACAGACTGCCGAATAAAATTACTTTTGTGAGAAAAGAACTGATTCGACTGTACTATGCCCTTGATTTCCACCTCTGCTTACCAACGTCCTTTTTTCTTGCTCAATGGCCATATGGAGACCATTTACCCCGCTATCTTCCGCAAGGTCAGCCGCTTGAGCTATCGGCGCGAGCGATTGACACTCTCTGATGGTGACTTTGTAGACCTGGACTGGGTAGATAATGACAGTCGGCAGTTGGTCCTGCTCACTCATGGCCTAGAGGGCAATTCCGATAGACATTACATCAAAGGGATGGCCAAGCGTTTTGTTCAGGCAGGGTGGGATGCACTGGCCTGGAATTGTCGCTCCTGTAGCGGCGAGATGAATAAAAAACTGCGGTTGTACTTTCATGGAGAAATCGGAGACATTGCCGAAGTCATCGAACATGCCCTCTAACAAAAGGATTATGAAAAGATCGTTCTGGTAGGCTTTAGCATGGGTGGAAACATCAGCCTAAAGTACTTGGGCGCAAATGCCCATCAGCTCCCCAAGGCCATTTACAAAGCCATCGCTATTTCCTCTCCTTGCAATTTGGAATCCAGTGCCCACCTTCTGGATGCACCTGGTAATGGTGTTTACAGACGTCGATTTATGAATAAGCTCAAAGTAAAAGTTACTCATAAAGCCCAGCAATTTCCCAACGTCGTCGATCTGGCCAATTTCGAAAGAATTGAGGTATGGAAAGACTTTGACGATTATTTCTCCGCTCCCATCAATGGCTATAAGAATGCAGAAGATTTGTATTATCATGGCTCCGCCATTCATTTCATGCCTCCCATCAATGTGCCTGTCCTCATTCTCAATGCCCAAAATGATCCTATCCTAAACGAAGATTGCTCACCAATCCAACTCGCCCAAAAGCATTCTTATATCTATGTGGAGCAGCCCAAATTTGGCGGTCATGTGGGCTTTAGTCAGCCGATGAGTACCTATTCCTGGGCAGAGGAGCGAGCGATTGAATTTGTAGAAGCGCTTTGATTAAAGTTTGTAGCGGAGTTTTGTTACTTTTGACTTTATAGACTACGGTGAGATCAAAAAATTTAAAAATTTTTATTGATCATTAAACCATTGTTTATCAATTACTT
>JBCBDH010000239.1:0-8700 GCA_038529855.1 Bacteroidota bacterium
CTTGGGTTGCCGCCAGACCAATACCCGGCGCATCGTACATCGTCTCGAGCAGGTCTTCGCCGAATTGTATGAGCTTCTTGTCAAATAGACTGACGGGCTTGGCTTTGGTCGCCTGGCTGCTTTTCTTTCCCAATGCCCCTTATATATTGACAGACCTGTTGCATCTCAAAAGTAGAGCACCTATTCCCTATTGGTATGACCTGATGTTGCTTCTGTCTTTTGCCTGGACGGGGCTGATGCTGGGCTATTTATCCTTGTATGAAGTACAGCGTTTTATTGCGCAGCGTTCGCAGCCTTGGTTGGCGAGACTGGCAGTGGGTATGGCCCTGCCCCTTTGTGCGATTGGGGTATATATTGGTCGGTATAGACGGTGGAACTCTTGGGATGTGCTCACTCGACCAGGGGAGTTATTATCAGATAGTATACAGACCTTGCTTCCGCCACATGTAGAAATAGGAACCGTAGGAATGATTTTGGTCTTTACCATTTTCTTATTTTTGGGGTATCAGATGATGGCGATTATGATTAAGGAATAGTTGGGAATCCATCCTTTTGTTGGAGAATATTTACCGCCTGTCGCCAATTGATCGACGTTTAAATAAGTGCTTAGCATATTTTTTAATATTTTGGCTTCGTTTTACAAGAACTAGCAACATGCAGGCAGAAAATTCTCTCTTACTCGAAGTCGAAGCATATGTAACCAACTTTATCACGGAGCAGGTTCCCAAGGAATACGCCTATCACGATATTCAGCATACGATCAATGTGGTGTCGTCTGTAAAAAGTCTTGGCGTGAATAGTTCAGTGACAGAAGAAGAATTGGAAATTCTGCAATTAGCCGCTTGGTTTCACGATACGGGCTATGACAAAGGGGCGGTCAATCACGAAGAACGCAGTGCGCGTTATGCGGAGGAATACCTTCGCAAGCAGGGCTATGCTGATGAGCGGCTTCAAGCAGTACGGGCTTGTATTTTAGTCACCAAACTGCCGCATGCACCAGAGAATCAATTGCAAAAGTTTATTTGTGATGCCGATCTTGGTCATTTGGGACAGAAGAACTATTGGGAGCGATGCAGCCGAGTTCGCCAAGAGCTCACCCTCACCAAGAATATCATGATGAGCGAAGAGGAGTGGCTGGATTTTGAGCTCAACTTCATCACCAGCCATAAGTATCACACCCCTATCGCCCGACAGTTTTACGATAAGCGCAAAGCCAAACACATCAAACAATTGATGAAGCAAAAAGAGCGACTTCAACCCCAAGAAGTAATGACCGTAGACGATATGGTCAAGCGCGAAAAGAAAAAAGGAAAGCGGAAGAAAAGGAAACTTCGTCTTTCTTCAGAGATGAATCCCGATTTACAACTCAAAGAACTCAATCTGGGGCGCGGTGTAGAGACTATGTATCGCACCACCTACCGCACCCATGTCAACCTCAGCTCTATTGCCGATAATAAGGCCAACATTATGCTGAGTATCAATGCCATCATTATCTCCATTACCGTATCGACATTGGTGCCTGGCTTTGACCAAAATCCCAAATTGATTATACCAACGGTCATCCTCCTGATCGTCTGTTTGGCCTCTGTCGTATTTGCCACCCTGTCTACTCGACCCAAGGTGACCGAAGGCAAGTTTACCAAAGACGATATTAAGCAAAAACGCTCCAACCTACTGTTCTTTGGCAATTTCTACAATATGGCTATTGACGATTTTCATTGGGGCATGATGGAGATGATTAAAGACTCTGACTTTCTCTACAGTTCAATGACACGCGATTTGTATTACCTGGGGATTGTCTTGGCTAAAAAGTACAAATACCTCCGCTACTGTTACAGCATTTTCATGTATGGATTGATCATCGCAGTCCTGGCCTTTGCCTTTGCTTTTTTAAGCTACTAGGTCCCGCTTAGTAGAAGGCTTCTTGGATTTCTCAATTAATTTAAAGCAGTGCATTTGCGATTACCTTTATAGAGATAGGGGTACTAAAGAGTATTCCTTCAATTTAAACCAGTAATCATGCATCTAAACTACTTTAAAACGCTTGGCTTTGCCTTACAGCAGCCCTTTGGCTTTACCCTCCTGATCTTTTCCTTTCTATTTACTCCTTATTCCTTAAGTGCCCAAAATTGGGAAAACCTGATCGAGTACGGAAATAACTTAAAAATCAATGATATCCAATCAGATGATTTTGGTTATGTCTATGTCGAAGTCAATAATAATTTAGTGGGCAATGATCTTTTGGGGCTTATCATCCCCAGAGGTCATGGTGTGCTCACCTTTAATGAGCAAAAAGAACTCGTGGCCGCTACGATGATCGAGGGGATTACAGATATCAACTGGCAAGTGGATAAGAAGCAAAACCTGTTTGTCACGGGGAGGTTTCTCAATACCATTGAACTGGGAGACACAAGCTTGACGCCAACTGACGATCAAGATATCTTTATGGCTAAATACGACTGTGAAGGCCAGCTGAACTGGGTCAAGCAGTTTGATGGGAATAGCCAACTCTTTCGCCCCAACATTCTTGTAGACCAACAGGAGAATGTCTATTTAACAGGCACCTTTACGGAAGCCTTTACAGTAGACAGCACTACCCTAGAGCCAGTTCCCAATAGCGATAAAGAAGTCTATTTACTCAAAATCAATCCAGACCTGGAATTGGAATGGATCAGAGATCTAAGGGCTTATAGCAATTACGATATCGCAATGGGGCCAGATGATCATCTCCATATTCTCTGCTCCAAAAAGCGAAATGCAGTCATTTCCCTTCCAGGACAAACTGAAGCAGGCTTATACAAAATTGCACCAGATGGTTCGATAGTTTGGCTGACTGCCTTTCGCCCCTTAGGTGTTATTGAATGCTCAGGACTCGTCGTTGATCGAGATGGAGCTGCACACCTATGTGGATCATTTACAGGGGGACTGAGATTTCCAGATGGCTCTGAGTTTGATGTCATTGACTTCTATGATAATTTCATCGCAAAAGTAGATCGAAATGGGGAGTTTATTTGGGCTTCTCAGATTGGTGGACAGGGGGATGAAGATGAATTTGCCATAACGGTGGACCCACAAAAAAATGTCTACATGGCTTCTGATTTTACCACAGAGGTTCAGTTTAATGGCGATACTTATCCAGCTCTTGGAGGTATTGATATTTTTGTCGTCCAACTAGATTCTAATGGCCAACATCAAAACATATTAGTAACTGGTTCTGATGGAACAGACAACCCTATGTTTGGAATGGTCTCAGATGGCTGTCGGGTCTATGTGAGTGGACTGGCTGCGGAGGGTACCGCATTTGGAGATCAGACGATGAGCATGCGCAGCGATTATGTAGTTGGGATGTTTTTCCCTGGGATGCCAGAGGATTGTTCTACACTTCCTGAAGTAAATTGTGGTCAAATAATCACCTCAACCAATGCCTCCATTAGTGAGTCTAGTCTACAAATTTTCCCTAATCCCAGCCATGGCGCTATTCAAATCCAAGTCCCCAATACTCAGGAAAGTTATCGCTACTTCCTATATGATAATACGGGTAGGTTGATCCAAAGCGATTGGTTGCCGCAGGGAGATCGCCCTACTTTAGAATTTGATCAAGCAGCAGGTTTTTACTTACTTGAAATTGTGGGAACCACTTCTCAGAATAGATACTTAGAAAAGATCATTTTCCAATAAAAAGCCTGGTTATCAGAGAAATTTGCACTAATACGGCAAAGCTTTTGAGTAGAGAATAGCTGGGTGGAACAGCTCGAATTTCGGACTGCTTCGCTCAACTGTTCCAATGCTTATTTAAACTAAATTTAAATCATTGATCACAGTAAACGTCTCCTCCCATTTTCTGTTACTAATTATGTGATACAAAGGTCATCTGAAGTAGCGACAATCAAATCGCAGCAATTAGAGGCCATTTTATTGGAGAAAAAAAAATCAACAAATGATTTCTAAATCAATGGAGGAGACCCTCAATAATCAAATTGCGCTAGAGGGCTATGCTTCTTTTCTATATCTTTCTATGGCTTCCTGGTGTGACAACGAGGGGCTAGCAGGCTGCGCTAAATTTATGCATCGCCAATCCGAAGAAGAGCTTTCGCATATGATGCGTATTTTTCATTACATCAGCGAGGTAGACGGCCATGCCATTACACCCGCTATCGACAAGCCACCGATCCAATTCGAGTCCATCCGTGCCCTTTTTACTCAGGTTTATGAGCATGAGAAGAAGGTGACTAATTCCATCAATAATATCGTTGACCTATGCTACAAGGAAAACGACTACAGTACCTTGAACTTTATGCAGTGGTACATTGAGGAGCAGCGCGAAGAAGAGAATCAGATGCGGACCATCCAGGATATGATTAAGCTTATCGGTGAAGGGCCTCAAAGCCTGTATTACATCGACAAAGAGATCAATAAGTTCAATGCGATGGAAGAACAGGAAGAAGCAGAAGCCGCATCTAGCGAAGGCTAGCCAAGGCCATTCTTGGTGGATATGCTTTGTCTGGAATCGAAGATTTGGACTTTGCCAATTTTTGCCCGAAATTTGTACTTTTAGATAAAAGGGCTAGTGGCAAAGTACTAACCGACATGGACGAAAATATCTTAGATTACTTTGAGGATGATGCAGAAAAAGAGTTTGATGCAGGGACTAAAATCATTGCCATCAAATATTTTTACTTTGAATCGCAAGCGCGTCTGTATGCCGCTCGATTAAAGGAAGCCAACATCCGCAGCTTTGTTTCTAATGCCAATACCACCACCGTCCTCCCATTTGGCGAAGGTGGTATTGGCCTCCACATACGAGAAAGCGATCAAGAAGAGGCCCTAGCTATTATCAGGGAACTCGATGTCAATAATGTAAATGACCCACCTCCCCAGTCTTTCCGCGATGCAGATGAAGAAGATATTGCCTACGAAAGGGCGCTTAATCAAGATGAGAAAAAGCCATTTGACCCCGCCATTATCACCATCATCATCATTATTATCATCCTGCTCTTACAACTATTTCTGTAAAAAAAATGTCCACTCAGTAGACCTATCAGGAGAATAAGTTTATGAGTGGACTTGCCCTATAGAAAATAACAACAAAACAGAAAGTTCTTTATACGGGCAATATGGTATCGTGCTATTTTGTAATACGAATGTACTAATTTTTGGGTAAAAAAGAACTGGCTTACCAAATAAATGCTTGGTGCTCATACTATTAGTGGATGAAATTCGTTAGCGAGCCTTCAAAAAACATATAAACGATTAAGTATATGTCGCTTTTTTTTCCTACTTTCACTAATGAATACCTATCAAGTGTAAGTGAAAATTCCCTGGAGCGCGTAGTTCCCTTAATACCTTAGTTGAGAGCGTTTAGTTTTATTATTTACATTAATGCATTTGTCGTAGAATGCCCTATTTGCTTGTTGAATAAGGTATCTTTATAACACCTTGTTAGATCGACCCATGAAAACGCCAACCAATCATATTTTTCAATTGATCAAAGCCATGTCGGCAGCGGAAAAACGCTACTTCAAACGACATTACTCCTCTAATAAAAACCTACTAACTGAGCTATTTGACTTTATCAATAGCCTTGATGAATACAACGAAGAATACATCAAAACGCGTTTTGCCGACTCCAAGCTATCCAAAAATCTCAAAGTCTATAAGGTACAATTAAGTGAGCTGCTGCTCAAAAGTCTGGTCTCTTACCACAGTAAGCGCAATGTGAGAAGTAAGATCAGGATCGGTATTGAAGAAATGGAAATTTTGCTGGAAAAAAAATTGTACGAACTGGCTCAGGGTAAGCTCAAAAAGATCAAGGAACTCTGTTTGCAACACGAGGAATATGATCAAATCCTTTCCGTTCTTTTCCTCGAAAATCGCTTCCGCTCCTTCTACAGCATCAATCCTATCCAAGCCCAAGATACTTTCTTAGAGGAAATCGAACAGTTTTATGAAAGACTTCGACATATCCTCGACCTCCAAAAGACTGCCATACAGCTCAACAACCAAAGGAATTATCCCTCCCCTGATCGCGATATCGCCCAGTATCGCCAATGGATCAATCAGCTCTATATCAACTATGAACAGGATCAACTAAGTTTTACGGAGAAATTCTACTGGTACCAATCCGTGGCGGCGCTCTATGCTTTACTTGGCGAGCAAGAAAACGAATGGCGCATCAAAAGAGAAGCCGTACAGATATTTATCAATACGCCACAACTGGCCGATAGCCACAGCCAGTTTTACTTCAGCACCTGGCATAATTACCTCTCCTGCTGCAATAGTCTGAAAAAATTGGAGGAACTAGAGGAGGGAATCCCCATCCTAAAAGCCTTTGTCAAAGGCAATACCTACTTACATCGCAATTTGATCTTTGTGTATATGCTGGAGGTCAGATTGTATTTTCAGCAAGGCAAATACCGCCAAATCTATCAATCCCTAGAACCTCAAATCAATAAACTCATCAAGCAATACCAGCTACAAAATGAGTACATCACGACTACCCTGCAATTGCTCCTGGCCGTTACCCATATGATCCTGGATCATCCACCAATCACCCAGCGCTATTTCCGACAATTTCACAACCATGCTGCCTTTGGGCAAGACCCCAATATGTCCCAGACTTGTACCCTCATGGAGATGATCAGTCATTACGAAACCCAGGACGAATTTATCATCCAAAATATGATCCAGTCCTTCAAACGTAAAATGAAAGGCCAACATGATTTTACCCCCTTCTTCTGTGATATGATCAAGCTCTTTCATCAGTTGATCAAAAGCGATGAAGACCACCGCCCCCTGCTGGCCCAGGAGTTTATCCAACAGCTCGACCGCTATCAGCAAGACGAGACCTATATCATCGCCCAGCAACTGCTCATCGACGACTGGCTCGTCTCAACTTCACAAGGACAATCCTTTTCTAAAAAAGTCATGCTAAGCGTAAATTAGTATAGACGGACCTCCACATCGAAAATCCGTCTACACGTATACTTAAAACAAGAAGGCTATACACTTTCCTATTGATCAATCCTAAAGCGTTCCCCTGCGGGCCTGCTCTCGCTCAATGGCTTCAAACAAAGCTTTGAAATTGCCTTTACCAAAAGAACGGGCACCCTTTCGCTGAATGATTTCGTAGAATACCGTAGGACGGTCTTGTACGGGCTTAGTGAATATCTGAAGTAAATAACCTTCATCATCTCGGTCAATGAGAATATTTAGGCGTTTGAGTTCTTTGATATCCTCATCAATCTCCCCTACCCGATCCAATACCGTTTCGTAATAATTATCTGGAACATAGAGGAAGTCTACCCCATTCTTGCGAAGGCGATCCACTGTTTCAATGATATTATCTGTAGCAATGGCGATGTGTTGGACCCCTGCCCCGCGATAAAAATCAATGTATTCTTCAATCTGCGATTTCTTCATACCTTTAGCGGGTTCGTTGATGGGGAATTTGACATAACCGTTCCCATTAGAAACCACCTTGCTCATCAGAGCTGTATATTTTGTGGAAATATCCTTATCATCAAAAGTAATCAGCAATTTAAACCCCATCACATCCTGGTAAAATTTTACCCACTTATTCATATCGCCCAATTCCACATTTCCCACACAGTGGTCGACGTATTTCAAACCAACTGATTGAGCGGGATAAAGGCTTTCCCTGGCTTCAAAACCTGGCATAAAAGCCCCTTGATAATCGCTCCGCTCCACAAAGGTGTGCAAGGTCTCCCCATAGGTATGAATCGCCGCCCTTTTTACCGTGCCCTGCTCATCTTCTAACACTTCCAGCGGATAGGCTGATTGGGCACCTCGCGCTATAGCTGTATTATAGGCTTTTTCTGCATCATCTACCCACAGGGCCAATACCTTTACCCCATCACCATGCTTGAGAACATGCTTTGCAATTTCGTGTTCAGGAGATAAAGCAGCCGTTAGGACCAAACGAATCTTACCCTGTTGAAGGACATAAGAAACGCGATCGCGCACCCCAGTTTCTGGGCCTTGGTAGGCCACAAGCTGGTAGCCAAAAGCCATTTGATAGTAAAGTGCCGACTGTTTAGCATTGCCGACATAAAACTCTACATAGTCTGTCCCATTAAGTGGGAAGCTATCTTTTTGGATGGTGCTTACAGGTTTATTTAAAGTTTCCATCAAGGTTAATTTTTTCGGATTTATTAATCTTTAGTGCTTCAACCAGCTGAGGTAATAGTCGCCATCTTCAATACCAGCAGCCGCCTCTGTCATTAATAGCGGATTGAATGTATCGACCATAACGGCTAATTCCTGCGTCTCTTTGGCCCCAATACTCTTTTCTACGGTGCCAGGATGTGGGCCGTGTGGAATACCACCAGGGTGTAGGCTGATCATACCTTTCTCAACATGCTTACGGCTCATAAAATCGCCATCTACATAATACAGCACTTCATCACTGTCGATATTGCTGTGATTATAAGGGGCGGGAATGGCCAGGGGATGATAGTCAAAAAGACGAGGCACAAAAGAGCAAATGACAAAATTGCGGGCGGCAAAGGTCTGATGCACTGGTGGGGGCTGATGTACCCTTCCCGTAATGGGCTCAAAGTTGTGAATGGAAAAAGCATAGGGATAGACATATCCATCCCAACCGATGACATCAAAAGGATGGCTCAAGTAATGATAGGGATACAGATTATCCTGCTTTTTGATATAGAGTAAGAAATCGCC
>JBCBDH010000240.1:0-8673 GCA_038529855.1 Bacteroidota bacterium
TGACAATGTTGCCACGCTGCCCAGTGGAGCCCATTGGTGGGCTGTCCGTGCGCTAAGTGCGGATGGTAGAACATCTGGAAGAAGCCTGGCTCAAAGGCACACAGGACAGCATTGTCATTCACTATTTTATAGCTTTCCATTGCCTGCTCCCCCAGCTTGAAGAGCTCATAAGCCTCCGCCTGTGGGTGATCTTCCCAAGTGGCCGTCATGATCCCATCGCAATCCCAAGCCACTTTAAATTGTTTAACCGTATCCATGATGGTAAAAGCTTCGGTTTGAGCGCTTAGCTGACTTCCGTCCTGCAGTGCCAGTCGAATCATCGCTTGTGTACTGAATTCATTAGGAACCGTCCACTCGTACATCCGTTCATTGGCTTTCTCCAAATTGGCCATGGTCTCCCAATTCTGCCCCCCATCCAGAGAATAAGTCAATTCAATAGGGGCATCCGTTTGTAAGTGTTTGTCCCAAACAATCCATTGGGCTGAACCAGGGATCAAAGAACTGTTGTGATTGGGATATTGTATAAACAACTCAGGCAAAATCAATTCGTAGACGACGACAAAGTCCTGTGGCCCAAAGGGCAATTCAAATCCCTGAATTTCAAAGGTGTAGCTTCCTTGCGCTGGCCAGTCTATAGTGACTTGCTCGATATTATTAGTGTGGTCTAATCCTCTGATTGCAGGGATTTCCACCTTAGCGGGATCGCTGTCCAATACCCAAGGCAGTACAGTTCCAGCAGGAGAAAGTACTTTCAGGTCCAGATCATTAATCAAAGTCTTGTCATTCAATGCCGTATTGGGTTGATCGTGCCAGTAGAGCATGACCTTTAATCCAGCTGTATTGGCAGGTACTTCAATAGTAAAATTGCGCTTTTCATCCTGTGCAATATTATCTTCCCAATACCATTTTTGCTCTAAGCTATTGATGGCCCTACGCGCATTGACCTGACCAAAGCCAAAGGAAAAGTCAGGTCCTTTATTGCCTTGATCATCTGCTGTGTTACAGAGAAGTGCTTTCATTAGCGCAGAGTTGGGGTCGGTATTATTATTGGATTCCCGAAAGCGCTCATACATCAAGGCCAGAATACCCGTTACTACGGGAGTGGCCATACTTGTTCCACTTTTGGTATCATAATTATACTGTGTCCCCATGGAGTAGGTCTTGGAACCTTTGGCACAGACTTCGGGTTTAATACGTCCATCCGCCACAGGGCCACGAGAAGAATTATGTGCTAAGCGACCATCCAACTTCATATTGCCTACCGTCAGGACATTTTTTGCACTTGCGGAGCTGTGTAGCACGGTTCTGTAGCCATCTGGATAGGATCCACAACTTAGATGCCCACTATTCCCCGCAGCAAAGACATGCAGCAGATTGGGGTAATCAATGATGTGCTCATCCAAAATACTACTAAAGGCATCCATCTCCCCTGCCTTCTCGCAATTGTATTGTGGCCCATAAGAATTATTGGTCAAAACCATTCTATTGTCAGTATGCCAATCCTCCACCTTGGTAATAATATCCAGATTTTTAGCCATTAATAGCTCTGCCTTTGAGGCAATGCCTTCGGTTTTTTCATTTAGATTTCCCGCTCCAGCTAGTGTACCTGCAACGTGGGCGGCGTGATCACTAATATTTGTAGTACTCATCTCCGTTTCCAAGCGATTTTGCAAATCAATGTGTTCACCAGGTAGACCATTCTCACCAATTCCAATCACCAGTCCTTCTCCACATAGCGCAGTATCTCCGTATTTTAATGGATACAGTTGTTGGCTAAGATGGCTCTCAAAATTAAAAGCTTCCATCTCCAAATCTGCTGGTTGGACACTGATGACTTGGGGCATTTGACTGATGGCATCCAGGTGCTCAGGAGCTAATTGGATAATCATTAAATTTCCAGTCAGTTCCATCTGAACATCTACTTTGTAAGGAGCCAGAAGGTTTTGAATAGCCTCAGCATTTAAGGTGGGTAGGAAGGTAATGGCCAATTGGTATTGGCCTAGAGTATTGGTAGGTATTTTGTTGTAAGCCCCATCAATAACTTGTCTTTGAATCTTTTGTACTTGACTGATTTCTTTAATACCAAAGCTGGCCAATCGGTTTCCTATGGCATTGATGTCAAGCAGTGCGGTATAAATCATTCCGCCTTCATAGGCCAAGAGTTGAATACCTTCACTTTGGAATTTTTGCCACTCCAATCTAGTGGGTAGTTTTTCGAGTTGAATCCTTACAAGTATTTGTTTTTCAATACTTTGAGATTCATTTGGATCTAGATTAAGCGGTAGGGAGATACCATTTTGGGGGAATAGTAATTCGCTATCTGAAACAGACTGTGCGAAAAGTATTTGGAGCGGCATTAACAGTAGCCATCCCCAAAGGAAGTAGTTCATTTTTTGCATTGTTTTCATAGTAAAGGGTTTTCCATTTGTACAATAAATCTCCAGGCCGCATCTCCACGGATACTGCCAGACGGACGAAATAAATAAAGCAATTACCGAACGGTCTTCGCGCTCGCGAGCAGACCTACTGCTGCGAGTGAAAAGCATTTGTTTTTAAAATTCCGAGATTTAAGATCGACTACGATTCATCCAGTACAAAGAGGTCTTTGGACTGAACTTAAGTAGATCACGCTGGTGTCGATATTTGAATGGACAAGCCCTTTGGGCTATCGTGCATGTTTTCGATCCATAACTTTATTTTCTGTTGTCTTAAATGTCGCTTTGTAAATGTATCTTAGTTTTCTATTATATCACTCAAACTTCTTTTTTCACATATTATTACCCAAACCACAAAATTCGTAACACTATTAACGAAGATTTAACAGCCACTAGACAAAATAAGTTTTTCTAGTGACTGAAGGCTTACAAATCCATCTTTCTCCTTTTTCCAGCACATGCCTTATAAAGATGAGCTATATTCAAGTGGCTTTCATCCCAGCTTCCTTTGAAAAGTCAGGTTTCCAAAAAAAAACTACCCCTGCAATCACTTTTGATTGAGGGGCAGCCCACACACTATGAGAACACCCATTATTTCTCTATCAGAAATTTGATTCTCATTTTTTGCCGTTAAAAATAAATCTGTATTACAATATGTTCTGGTTCAAATTCAGTTGTAGCGAATCTGAATCCTTGTTAACTTTTGAAAAAAACTACCCCTGCAATCACTTTTGACTGAGGGGCAGCCCACACACTATGAGAACACCCATTATTTCTCTTTCTCAGTTTAATTTTGATTCTCATTTTTTTGCCGTTTGTTTGTATGTTCGATATATATACGCTTGAGCTAGAGGAAATAATATGTGGCTAAATGTTATAGTTATTAATGTATGTTAAAATTATATACCTAATCAACTGATTATCAATTTCACTTTTCTTAAATACCTTGATCTTTAAAATATTTAACGGCTGTTAAACAATCCTTAAAAGGGCAATTTTTCGTATTTTTAGGGAAATAAACAGCAAAACAGGGGCATTCGCAGCCCCCAAAAGACAGCCTTTGGATACTTTATTTTAGAGCCTATCAGCGCATTTTATCACAATTAGAGCTTATGATCTCAGAAAAATCAGTGCAGGAAATCATCGATACGGCCAAAATCGAAGATATCGTTGGCGAATATGTAACTTTGAAAAGGGCGGGAAGCAATCTCAAAGGGCTCTGTCCTTTCCACAATGAGAAGACCCCTTCTTTTTCCGTTTCACCTAGTAAGAATATTTTTAAGTGCTTTGGCTGTGGCAAGGGAGGAAACCCCGTTCAGTTTCTGATGGAACACGAGCAGATGAGCTTCCCTGATGCCCTTCGTCACCTGGCCAAGAGATATAATATAGAGATAGAAGAAACCACTAGTTCTGAAAATCAAGAAGAGCGCCAGCACAAAGACAGTCTTTTTTTGATCAATGAATACGCTAAAAAGTATTTTCAGGAACAGCTCCTTGAAACTGATCGAGGACGAAGTGTGGGTTTGAGCTATTTCAAAGATAGAGGCTTTCGTGAAGAGACCATCCGCAAATTTGGCCTGGGCTATGCTCCACAAGCCAAAAATGCCTTTACCCTCCAAGCCGTCAATGCTGGATACAAAGCAGAATTACTCCAAAAATTAGGCTTAACGACCAGCTATGGCAGCGACTTCTTCCGCGACCGCGTCCAATTTTGTATCCACAACCTCAGTGGAAAAGTCATTGGATTTGGAGGTAGGATACTGGATAAGACAAAAAAGGCTCCCAAATACATCAATTCACCAGAGACGGAGATTTACAATAAAAGTCGAGTCCTTTATGGTGCCTACTTTGCCAAAAAGGCCATCCGCAAACAGGATGAATGTATTTTGGTCGAAGGTTATACAGATGTCATCTCTCTGCACCAAGCTGGTATTGAAAATGTGGTCGCCTCATCAGGAACTTCCCTGACGGTTGAGCAAATACAGTTGGTTAAGCGCTTTACGCCCAATATGAAAATCCTCTATGATGGGGATCAAGCGGGGATAAAAGCGGCCTTGCGCGGTTTGGATTTGGTCTTGGAGCAGGATATGAATGTGCGCATTGTCCTATTGCCAGAAGGCGAAGATCCAGATTCCTATCTACAAAGGGTGGGACCCGCTGCCTTTGAAAGCTATATCGACAAGGAGGCCAAGGACTTTATCCTCTTCAAAAGCCAAAAGCTGATGGAAGAAGCGGAAGGCGATCCCATCAAAAAGGCCCAATTGATCAAATCCATAGTCGATAGCATCGCCCGCATTCCCGACCCAGTCAAACGCTCCTTATACGTAAAGGAATGCGCTAACCTGGTCAAGGTCGAAGAAGAAATATTGGTGGTAGAGACCAATAAAGCCTTTGCCATTCACAATAGAAAAAGACGACAAGAAGAAAGAAGAAAACCCTATGCAGGGAGAACGGCCTCTCCGCCTCCTCCTAGTGACGGATTAGCAGGGCTGACTGCCTCTCCTTATGCTAATAGTGCAGATGAAGAAGAAGCCCCAAATACGGCTCCCAATGAACCAGCAGAAAGACAGGCAGATGGGGCCTACCAAGAAAGAGATGTCATTCGACTTTTGATTGCTTCAGGAGGAGAAATCTTGAAGGGAGAAGCTGTTGGTGTGGAAGGAGACCTCTCTGTTGCGGCTTATATCCTTGGTAATCTGGAAGATGTCATCGACGACTTTGACAATAAACAATACGAGAAGGTCGCCAAAGACTGTTTGAACCGCCTGGCAGAGGGGGCTACTATCAGTCAACAATACTTTTTGCACCACAAAGATCAGTCGATTTCTCAGCTCGCTGTCGAGCTCCTTCACCCTGAATTCGACTACAGCCCCAATTGGGTAGAAAGATGGGATATTCCCCTGCAAACCCAACCCATGCCAGAACTCAATTTTACGAATGATACCATCCAGTCCATCAACCTATTCAAGCTGCGCAAGATCGTCAAACTTTGTGCGGAAAACCAAGAACGCTTGAAAACTGCTGGGGAGTCTGGAAATATGGAGGAAATGCAGAAAATATTGATGGTTCAGCAGAAATTACTGCAAATTAGGCAGGATTTAGCCAAAGAATTTGGAGGCGTCGTTATCCTCAAATAGGCTAATCCTGTGGGTAGAATAGAATAGATTAGGCACCTTTACAACAATACAAGCACAACCATTTCGCCGCTCTTCTCCCCTATTTCTGGGACTTGATTGCCCTATCTTTTGTTTTAGCAATGATTTGTGACGAGCTGTTTCAACACATGCACATTTAAGCAGATATATATATAATATTTTATGAATTTGAGTGGAACAATTGTTGTACGTGCTCGTTAACATTACTAATTCAAATCAGGAAGAATATGCAAATAACTCAAGTGGCGGATCTGTTTATTCCGAATCACCTGAAAGACAATAGTTACGATTACTGGCGCGCAAGAATACTGAGTTTTGTGCACCTGTTTTTGTTGCTTTGTAGCATCCTCCTCTTCCTGGTTACTGTACTCTTTTTACCCGAGAACAATTTCCCATTCTTCTTGGTCATCCCTACCATTGGGCTCTTGATCTTTATTTTCAAAAAGCATGGTAGTTTTCTTATTTCTGGCAACCTAATCAGTGGTTTGGGTGCCTTTTCATTAGCGCCCTTGACTTTGGAGCAGGGCGGTTTGTATTCCGATAATTTTCTCTGGATGCTTGTGGTCCCTCTGCTGGCCTTCCTCTTGGCAAGTCGTCGGTCGGGTATCGTATGGTCTTTGCTTCTGTTTGCTTTTCACGGTTTACTCTATCACCTTGAAATCAATCATTACTATGACCACAGTCAATATTTTGATACCTATACGCCTAGCTACTATTCGGTGGCCATATTTAGCTTGTTTGCTACCATACTAGGCATCATTCTCATTTTCGAGCTGGGTCAGCATCGCATCATCAAAGAGCTAAAATTCCAGAAACAACAAGCGGAGATTCATCGCAAAGCGATTTATGAAAAGTCGCTCAAACTCAAAAAGATTGAAAAGCTACTTCGATCAAAGAATAAGGAATTGGAAGAGTTTGCCTATGCTACCTCTCACGATTTAAAGCAACCCAGCCGTACCATCCGCAGCTTTATCGAATTGCTGGAACGCCATTTGGGGCGTCAAGGACAAATTGACGAGCGGACGATGGAATTTATTGATTTCATCAAAGATGCTTCACTTAATATGACCAATTTGGTAGAAGACATCATGGCCTATTCCAAGCTCAACCACGATGAGAGTACCTCTTTCAAACCCGTCAATTTAAATGATGTCTTAAACGTCGTTCGCCAAAACCTAAGTCAACAGATCAAAGAAACGGGTGCTACCCTGCATTGCGATCCCTTTCCAGAAGAAATACAGGGCATTAGAACCAAACTCATCCAGCTTTTTCAAAACCTGATTTCCAATGCCATCAAGTTTCAAAAGAAAGACGTCGCTCCCATAGTCTATGTCAGGGTCAAAAAGCAAAGTGACCATTTCCTAAAAATCGCTATTGAGGATAATGGAATTGGTATTTCCAAAAAATACCACGAGAAGATATTTGAGCTTTTCATTCGTTTGCACAACAAACAGGATTATCAGGGCACGGGCATTGGCCTAGCCTCCTGTAAAAAGATCGTCACCCAACACAATGGAGATATCTGGGTAGATTCCGTTGAGGGAGAGGGTACGACCTTCCATTTCACCATAGACTGTCGGAAAAAGCCCGCCAAGGGCGCCAAAGAAGTACAGTTGGCCTTACCTAGTTAAGCATTGCGATTCATGCAATTGAGGTCTTCAAATGCTTGCTTGAGTCTTTCGACGAAGCTCTGCTCAGCTGCTCTTAGCCATTTCCGTGGATCGTAGTTCTTCTTATTGGGTTTGTCATCGCCATCAGGATTACCAATTTGGGTTTGCATGTAATCCCTTTTGCCTTCATAATAATCGCGAACTCCAGTCCAGAATGCCCACTGCATATCCGTATCAATGTTCATCTTGACTGCTCCATATTCAATGGCTTCGCGAATCTCTTCACGGCTTGAGCCCGAACCACCGTGGAAGACGAAGTTGATAGGATTGGCTCCTGTACCAAACTTCTCGATGATGTGATCCTGAGAATTTTTGAGGATAATCGGCTTTAGCTCAACATTTCCTGGCTTGTAAACGCCATGCACATTACCAAAGGCCGCAGCAACCGTAAAGCGATCGCTAATATTCTTCAGCGCCTCATAAGCCATAGCGACCTCGCTGGGCTGTGTGTATAGACGAGCGCTATCAATATCTGTATTATCCACACCATCTTCTTCTCCACCTGTGACGCCCAATTCAATTTCGAGGGTCATCCCAATCTTATCCATCCGCTCCAAATAGCGCTTACAGGTTTCAATATTTTCCTCAATAGGCTCCTCTGAGAGATCGATCATGTGAGAGCTGAATAAGGAATAACCTCTAGATTTATAAAATTTCTCTCCTGCTTCGACCAAACCATCGATCCAAGGCAGCAATTTACGCGCACAGTGATCAGTGTGCAAAATAACGGGAACCCCATAAGCCTCCGCCATCGTATGCACATGCATCGCCCCAGAAATAGAGCCTAGCACCGCAGCACGTTGATTGTCATTTGAAAGGCCCTTGCCTCCAAAGAAAGTAGCTCCTCCATTGGAAAACTGGATAATGACAGGAGAATTGACGGCTCTGGCTGTTTCCAATACAGCATTGATGGAGTTGGTACCTACCACATTGACGGCTGGTAGGGCAAAATTATTTTCATTGGCATAATTGAGCATTTCTGTGACTTGATCGCCAGTGATTATGCCTGGTTTAAAGCGGGTGCTGATGGTTGACATCGGTTGATCGTTTTAGATAGTACAAAAAGAGGAAAGGGCGATAATAACTTATCGCCCAAATTGGTTCTAGATAATTCCTTTGGCCGTTAGATAGCGCTCGGCATCCAGGGCGGCCATACAGCCAGTTCCAGCGGCAGTTACCGCCTGGCGATAGACCTTATCCTGTGCATCGCCACTGGCGAATACCCCTTCGACATTGGTCTTAGAAGTGCCTGGCACGGTGAGCAGATAGCCCGTTTCGTCCATATCCAGCCATTTTTTAAAAATATCCGTATTGGGCTTGTGGCCAATCGCAACAAAAAATCCTTTGACTGGAATTTCTTGCTTCTCGCCAGTTTTATTATTGAATACACGCATTCCTGTCACTTCTTCTTCC
>JBCBDH010000241.1:0-8637 GCA_038529855.1 Bacteroidota bacterium
ACCGCACGGTTTTTCAAAAGCTGATCGAAATGCTGCTGGCTACGCGTTTGGAATTGGGCTACAGCAAACAAGAAATCCTGGCGCTCTATGCCTCCAATGCGCCTTTTGGGGGAAATGTAGTAGGATTGGAGGCAGCTACCTGGCGGTACTTTGGAAAAGCCCCTGCCCTACTCTCCTGGGCAGAAGCAGCCACACTTGCAGTACTCCCCAATAGCCCCGCCCTCATCCATCCTGGCCGCAATAGAAAGGCGCTGTTTGAAAAGCGAAATCGACTACTCGACCGACTACGCCAAAGTGGTCAGATTGATGAAATCACCTGCGAATTGGCCAAAGAGGAACCACTCCCAGAAAAACCACTTCCCCTCCCCCGTCTCGCTCCACATCTGCTCGACCGATCCTATGCGGAATACATACGAGGACAAAATGGCCGCCAAAGTAAACTCCGCAGCACCATTGACCGATCTATACAGGCACAGGCACAACGCATTCTGCAAAAACACCAGTACTTATTAAAGGCCAATGGTATTCACAATATTGCCGCTCTTGTTATTGAAGTAGAAAGTGGAGCAGTCATGGCTTATTGTGGCAATGTACCAGGTGTGGGTGCAGATCATCAGGAATCTGTTGATGTAATCAAAGCCCCTCGAAGTACGGGTAGTATCCTCAAACCTTTTCTCTTTACTGCCATGCTCAATGAGGGAGAAATCCTACCTAAAAGCCTCGCGGCAGATGTTCCAACCTATCTCAATGGCTATCGACCAGAAAATTATCACCAAAGTTATGATGGGATGGTCAGTGCTGAACGCGCGCTCATCCGTTCGCTCAATATCCCAATGGTGAGAATGCTACAGCAGTATGGCCTGGAGAAATTTCATTTTAATCTACAGCAACTCGATCTGAAACACGTCAATAAATCGCCAGAGCACTATGGCCTGCCGCTGATTTTGGGTGGAGCGGAAGCTAGCTTGTGGGATTTGTGTAATGCTTATACCTGCATGAGTAGAACATTGACCCATTTTTATCCCTATGATAGTCAATATGATGCTAAAGATTTTCGCCCACTTAACTACCGCTTTGGCCAAATTCCTCCCAAAAGCAATCGGGCGAAGCGCTTGAAAGAAGCCCCTATTTTTTCTGCCAATGCCATATGGCAATGTTATCAGGCGATGCAAGAGGTAGAACGGCCCAGTTCTTCAGGGGATTGGCAGCGATTTCAATCCAGACGTCGAATTGCTTGGAAAACGGGGACCAGTTTTGGTTTTCGAGATGCCTGGGCGATTGGAACGACACCAAAATATACGGTTGGAGTTTGGGTGGGGAATGCAGATGGGGAAGGTCGACCTGGATTGGTGGGGGTAAAGGCAGCTGCACCTGTCTTATTTGACTTATTTGATCTGCTCCCGCAGACGGATTGGTTTGAGCAGCCTTATGACGAGATGGTCAGGATTCCAGTTTGTCGCCAAAGCGGATTTAGGGCCTTGACCCATTGTGAAGTGGATAGTCTTTGGGTGGGAAAAGAGTCGCTCCGCTCCGCAGGCTGTCCCTATCATCGCCTCATTCACCTCGACCCTAGCCAAAGCTGGCAGGTCAATAGCGATTGCGAAGCTCCCGCTGACATGGTTCACCAAACTTGGTTTGTTCTTCCTCCTGTTGAAGAGCACTATTATCGCAGCAGGCATCCCAATTATCGAAGTCTTCCTCCTTATCGCAGCGATTGCGAAGTTGCCAAAGTCCAGAGCCGTCCCATGCAATTGATTTATCCCAAATCCAGAAGCCGCATCTTTGTTCCTGTCGATCTTGATGGAAAATTGAGTAGAACCGTTTTCAAAATGGCTCATCGAAAACCCGAAACGACCCTTTATTGGCACATCGACAATGAATATGTTGGTCAGACCCAGCAGTTTCATCAGATGGAATTTAACCCCAGCGAAGGCGAGCACTTGCTAACTGTAGTTGATGCAGATGGCCATCAACTGCAGCAGTATTTTGAGATCTTGAAAAAGGAGTAAGAGGAACAGATCTTAGAGCGTTTTTTGCTCCTATAGTAGGGATAAAACAGGGCCAAAAAAAATTCTCCTACATCCGGAGGCATTTGGATGTAGGAGAGACTAAACATACTATGAGAAAACTACACAGCTACAAGATATAGCGATTTAGTATTATATGAAATACCGATTTAGGTAGTGGCTTCATATTATGGTGAAATGGTATATTTTATTTAGAAAGTGGAAAATGGCGGAATTCAATGCCTCTAAAAGGGAAAAATGGGCTGATTAGTTAGAAATGGACAACAATATACATGGATTAAAACTTGGCAAAGAGTTTGTTATATATATAAAAAATAACTTATTGATAGCGGGCAAAAAAAATTCCTACACCCCAGAAGGGAAAAAGGTGTAGGAAAATTAAACATACTATGAGAAAACTATTCACAAGTTAACGTCTAGGTCGCCATCTAAAAAGGGGGATTTACGGAATGGGAAGTCCATTCAGGCAAATGGTATGTTTTCTTTAGAAAACGGTCATTATCAATAAAGGAAGAAAATAATTTAAGGCTAGAAACGCCTTAAATAAGGGCTTAGCAACAAAAATCATGCTTGAAAAAAATTCCCTGCACCTCAGGAGGGAGCAAGGTGCAGGAAGATTAAACAAACATACTATGAGAAAACTGATCTCAATATATGGTCATTTTATTAAATATGAAAAGCTTATTTACGTAAAGGAGACTCTAGATACAAAAGTGGTGGGTATGGGCGAGTGAACGGTTGGCCTAGTCCATCGCCTGTTTTTTCTGAATAATCTCAATGGGAATCTGGATTTCTACCCTAGTCCCTTTCGCCTTTCCTCCATCGTCTTTAAGGTCGATGGTTTTAACAAAAACGCCCTTTCTTCTGGTCTTGTGCAGAATCTTGAGTCGCTCTTCTGTAATGCTGGTCCCTTTGGAGCGATGATTGGTGAATTTGGGGTCTTTATCCCTGAGTTCCTTGGCCTTTTCCCGACCAATACCATTGTCCTCTACGACACAAAGAATGGTATAATCATCATGTAGAAAAAAGCGAAGTTTGAGTAGTCCTTCGTTTACAGAGCGCAGACCGTGTTCGATGGCATTCTCTACATAAGGTTGGACAATCATCGTAGGAACACCCATAATATCCTCTTCTATCTCATCATCTACATCAATATCGTATTCCAGGTTATCTTCAAATCGAAGCTTTTGATTGATAAAAAGATAATCCCCAAGAAACTCGATTTCTTTTTCCAGAGAAATAATTTCCATGTCAGAATAATCCAGGCTTTGCCGCATGAGCTTGGCAAACTTTGCAAGGTACTTGGCCGCAGAAGCGACCTCATTAGAGGTGATGTAGTTTTGGATGGAATTAAGGGCATTGTACATAAAATGCGGATTCATTTGTGCGCGTAAGGCTTTGAGCTGTAGCCCAGTTGCTTGAAGCCGCAGCAGTTCCGCTTCTTGTTTTTTCTTCTCCGCTTCGTACTTTACCTCTAGTTCTAGCAACATCCGCCGATTGACCTCTTCGATATAGCGCTCCCCCATTTCATCGTGCAAAAGCTGGTACTCATAGGCATTTTTGAAGTCGCCAATTTCTGCATAAAAAGAGGCGATGTCTTTACAAACGCTGGACAATTGTTTGTAATCGCTTTTGATCTTGGCATATTCAAAGGCATTGACGAAATGGCGTTTGGCCCGTCGCCTTTTGCCCAGCGCTGCAAAAAGCTTGGCTTTCCAATTTTCAATGATAGAAAAATTGCTGTAATCTTCTTCTGATTTCTCCTTGTAGAGATGTTCTGCCCGATTGTAGAGGTCAAGTGCCTCTTTGTATTTTTTGGATTTAAAATAGAGATAACCCAAATTGGCATAAGACCCCGCCCTGGCATTTTGGCTAATATCGTCCTTAATGCGGATGGCCTTTCGGAAATAATGCTCCGCGCTTTCATCATCAGAGAGCGCCATATAGGCATTGCCCACATTGAGGTAATGCCAAGACAAACGCGTACGCATTCCCAAAGATTCACACATGTTGACTACTTTGAGGTAAGCCCTTACACTTTTCTCGATATCGTCATTCCGCTCATACACTCGCCCCAATCCACTTCGAATGAGGGTTAAGAAATAATAATCCTTGAGGTTGAGTTGTGGGAGGCTATTGGTATTTTTCTCCGCTTCCAAAAAAAGCTCAATCGCCTTGGTATAATTAGAATAGTGCAGATTGAGGAAACCTTCCCGAGCCGTAATTCGCGCCAATAATTGCTCATCGGGAAAGACCTCCAGCAATTTGGTCGCCTTATCCAAATAAGTAGTAGCCATATCCATTTTATCCAAATTGATACAAATCCCTGAGTAGTCGATATAGGTCTCTGCCTGTTGTTTGACATCCCCGCGGTCTTCGACGATTTCAAGGGCTTGCTTAAAATGGATTTCGGCCAGGTAGTAATTGTAGAGCTGATTCTCTATAAAAGCCGTATGGGCGTGGTAGTTAAGCTGTAGATCGGGATTGGGCGTCCTTTTGAGAATTTCGAGTTGTTCGGCTAACAGTTTCTGTGCTTTTCGGACATTGGTATAAGTATAGTGAGCAATCAATTGGTCGATAATCAGAATACGCTGTTTATCGTCTTTTTGACGTTCCAATTGGTATTCGAGTCGCCGAAGAGCGGAGGTCGTAGAAACAGAGCTGGTCATGATGACTTAAAAATAGTATATATAGTCGAATTATAATATATATACATAAGCAAAAGGCCACATTTAAATAAATTAAATGCAGCCTGCTGTTATATTTTAGATAATAGAAATGCCTTACTGCGGGACAATGCCTCCACAACTGCCTTTCCATTTGATTTTTCCTTTTGCAGTACCTCCAATCAGCTTATTCATATCATCTGTTTTGATGAATTGTAAACCGTCGTTTTTGAGGTCTCTCAAGCTCTTTTTTAGATTCTTTCCCATAGTATTTGTTTTACTTGTTCACGATTTTGGGACAGTGTTTTCATTAATTCCAATTTTGAGCAAACAACCTTTTACGTACCGAATCATACCGTTTACTCAATATTTTATACCTAAAAATACAAAATTATTTGGCAACATTCAAAAAGTCCTCTTCATTTTTACCATACTTCTAGCCAAAAGTTAAGTGCCTAATTTCCAATCTGTGCTCCCTGTACAAATAGGGCTCAGCTCAAAACTTCAAGAGAAACGAAGCCCATGACTTCATTGGTAGGAGATGGACTTTAAATTTTTTTCAAACGATGAATTGCCTAGATCCCCTCCTGTAGTCGCCGCATTTGCTCCATAAATGCGGGTCGACGACGGCGAGAAACCTCAATTCGTTTGCTGTCATCCATGATCAAATAGCCTCCATCACCTTTGACGAATTTTCTCATAAAGTTGAGATTGATCAAATGACTCTTGTGCACCCGATAGAAATTGACCCCTGAAAGCATATCTTCATAGGCTTTGATGGTCTTGGATGCCGTTATCTTATTGCCATTGCGAAGATGAATATGCGTGTAGTTATCTTCTGCTTCACAACGAATAATATCTTTAATATTGACAAAATAAATACCGTCCAATGCCGAAATACTCATCTTCTCAAAGGCATTGGGATTATTGTAGTGTTGATTAAACACCTCTAATCTCTGACCAATCCGATTGCTCTTACCTGGCCGAATTCGACCAACCGCTTCTTTGAGTTCATCAGGGTCAATGGGCTTGATGATAAAGCCAATAGAGCTGTATTGACAGGCTTTGACGGCAAACTTCTCATAAGCCGTTACAAAAATAATATCAAAATTGATCTTGCTTCCCAATTGATTGAGGAATTGGAAGACTAGGCCATCGGGTAGATTAATGTCTAGAAAAGCAACATCCGGACTAGTTCCCAGGCTATCCAATAATTGCAGACCTTGTTCAATATTCTGTGCTTCGCCAATAACCTTGACCTCTTCACAGTATTTGGCCAACAAGTTTTTGAGATTATTAATCCCTTTCAATTCATCTTCTACGATGATCGCATTCAACATCCAGAATTAGTTTTAAGTATTGGAAATCAAGCTATTGTATCGCACTAACAACAACTAATATAAAAAGGGGCTTTACTAACAACACCACAAGTTAGCAAAAAGTGACATTACAAAAAACCAAAATATCAAAAAACTACCCATAAAATATTATAAGCAGTTGTTTTCCCCTTCCAATGCTCGGGCTAGTTCCCAATAGGCCCAAGCTCTACCCCCTCGGAATAAGCCACCTTGATATTATTATTATTGTAAGCATTCTTGATCTTCTCATAAGCTTCAAAAGTAACGTCCCAGTAGTCATCTGGATCAACAAAAGGACGAACGGTTAAGATGATGTTGTGGCTGTCGTATTGCTCAATACCAACTTCTGGCTTAGGATCGTCATGAACCTTGGGCATATCCTTTAGAACCTTTAAAATAATCTCTTTGACCTTGGGAAAGCTTTCTTCATAGGGCATCGTCACATTTAGTTCCAGACGGATTTTGCCTTTGGTAGAAAAATTGGTCACTACACCTTCTATTACCTGACCATTGGGAATAATCAAGGTTTTTTGACCAGGTGTACCGATAATGGTGCTAAAAATCTGTATCTCTTCGACTTTTCCAAAGCTCTCTTGCACCTCTATCCAATCCCCTACCCGATAGGGCTTAAAGACCAAAATGATGATGCCCGCCGCAAAATTCCCCAGGCTCCCCTGCAATGCCAAACCCACCGCAAAACCAGCCGCCGCCATCACTGCTACCAGCGAAGCGGTATTAATACCAACGATACCCGCCGCCACTAAAAGCACTACGACTTTGAGACCAATATCTAGAATGGACAGTAAAAAACTGCGAATTTCCGGGCTAAAGCTGGCTTTCTCCAAGGCCGTTTGCGCTAAAGAAATCATCTTTTTAATGACCCAAAAACCAACAACTAATACAATAATAGCTGTTGCCAAGGTAGGTAAATAACGGATCGCCCCATCGACAAAGGCAGACCAGTAACTTTGTAGTTCTTCCATAATGTCTTGATTTAGGGCAGCTAAAATAGGAATCATTAAGCAGTCTAACAAGATGGCCCTTTGCTATTCTGAGATTAATTTTTATTACATTTGAATTCCTTATTTTTGCGGTAAAATTTTAACGATCATGTCCAATAATGAACAGATGTCCCCTAATCCTTTCAAGGAAAGGGTGTACGAAATCGTCTTTGGAACCGATACGCCTACTGGATATGCATTTGATATCGCACTGCTGATTTCCATCCTAGCCAGTGTGCTGATCGTCATGCTAGAAAGCGTCAATCATTTGCAAAAAGCTTATGGAGAACTCTTCTATGTCCTAGAATGGATTTTTACCATTTTCTTTACCATTGAATATTTACTTCGAATTTATATCGTCCGCAGCCCCCAAAAATATATCTTTAGCTTTTTTGGTATTGTCGATCTACTCGCTATCCTACCTACCTATCTCAGTATCTTTATTGCAGGTACCCAATACCTAATAGTGATCCGCGCGCTCCGCTTGCTGCGCATTTTTCGTATCCTCAAACTCGGTAAATACATCAAAGAGGGCAACATCATTATCCAAGCCCTAAAAGCCAGCCGCAGTAAGATTTCGGTTTTTCTCTACTTCATCCTGCTCGTTGTCATCATCATGGGCTCCATCATGTACTTTGTCGAAGGGGGATATGATTCTGGTTTCACCAGCATCCCCCGTTCCATCTACTGGGCCATTGTTACGCTAACTACGGTAGGCTATGGAGATATCGCCCCTGTCACGGAAGTCGGTCAGTTCCTTGCTGCTGTAATTATGATTATGGGATATGCCGTCATTGCAGTTCCCACTGGTATTGTTTCCGCAGAATTGATCCGAGATGAAGAGGAAAACCAGTCTGATATTACTTGCAATAAATGCCAAACCAATGGCCATGATGATGATGCTAACTACTGCAAGTATTGTGGCCATGCATTGGATGATCTGTAAGGGAGGAGACTACTGCGCTGAGAGAGGCGAGATCGTAGTCCTTTGGCTACTGCGAGACCGCTAAGGCTGAGAGTGAGTGTGTGCAGATCAAAAGGTAAAAGACTCCATGACCTTGACGCTATTACGATGTAACAATATTTTGTTTAAAACCTATGAGCTGCGGGCTGCCCTATCGGACTGAATTGGCTCAGTCCGATAATGAGTGGAAGAGTCATTTAAATTATTTTTTGTTGTCCTATAATGAAGCCAACGCGCAACTGTCGGACTGACCCCGCTTGAGCGGGGAGTCAGTCCGACAGGGCCACCCGCGCATGTAAAACAAAAGTCCTCTACCAGTAAACCAGCAGAAGACTCTTTACATCCATAACTTAAACTGTATAATTCTTAATCTTGCCCGACCAATCCATAAGGATCATCTTTTTCACTGCCCTATTGCCATCAACCGTCATCTGGTAATACCAAAGACCTGATCCGCGCAATTGGGAGCGGTCGATAGGTAGTTGATGTCGACCATTGGCCAAGGTTTCCTCATATTCATAAGCCACTTTTCCATCAGGCGAATAGATGCGAATTTGCACCTTACTTACCTTTGGAAGATCGAACCCAATCCATTCCGACAAAAAACAAGGATCGCGTTCG
>JBCBDH010000242.1:0-8588 GCA_038529855.1 Bacteroidota bacterium
AAATCATCAATATTCGTGGTCGTTTCCGGTACCAAGACCGCCTCCGCCCCACAGGCAATAGCTGTTCGCAAAGCGATAAATCCAGCATCGCGTCCCATTACTTCAACAAAAAACAGGCGATCATGGGCATTCGCCGTATCCTTGATATTATCTACAGCAGCCATAGCTGTATTAATGGCCGTATCATAACCAATGGTAAAATCAGTCCCATACAAATCATTATCAATCGTCCCTGGCAAACCAACAAAGGGGATATCAAATTCCTGTAAAAAGACTTTAGCCCCTGTGAAAGTACCATCACCACCAATAGCGACGACACCATCAATTCCAGCTTTTGTCAGTTGCTCAAAAGCCTGGCGCCGACCCTCTACGGTGCGAAAACGCTCACTGCGAGCAGACCTTAGAATGGTGCCACCTAATTGCAAAATACCACTAACCGCATGGGCATCCATCTCCATAAAATCACCATCAATCATCCCCTCATAACCTCGACGGATACCAATGGCTTGCAGCCCATTTTGTATACTCGTGCGAACAACTGCTCTGAGGCAGGCATTCATACCTGGTGCATCGCCACCAGAAGTAAAAACAGCTATTTTCTTCATCGGTTTATTTATAGCGTCTCCTGACTAGTTTAATGAAATGACGTGCCTTCTTTTTCTTATTCTTATTGGACCAATCGTACTTTCCAGCGATATTTGCCGCTAGATAAGCCTTGGCTTCGTCAAAATTACTCATGCCATTTAGGGCCTTGATGGTTTCGTCAAAGACCTTTTGATCACCACCAAATAACTCATTAAGGGTGAGGTACTTATCATTCAACCCCATCGCCTTTGACAAATCCTTAATTGGCTGCTCACTTAGCTTTTCAGATAGCTCCTTGGCTTCCTTTTGTTCGAATAGATCAGCATACTCCGATAAATCAACCCCTTTAGTGCTGGGTCGCTCTACTACTTTCTTAACAGGAGGCGCAGCAGGTTTGGCGACGACGACAGGGGCCTCTTCGACCTTAGGCGCGGGGGCCTTGGGAGTGGGGGAAGCGACGGGAGCTGGAGGAGGTGTAACGGGAGCTGGAGGAGGTGTAACGGGAGCTGGAGGAGGGGGAGCGACCTCTACCTTGGGCGCAACAGGCTTAGGGGGTGGAGGGGGAGCGACCTCGCGGACGACTCTTTGAACAGGCTTTGTGGTTGCTGGAGGAGGAGGGGGAGGCGAAAGCTCCGTTAGGGGCTGAGGGCGATTGGCCCTACTGATTTTCTTGATGTCCTCATCGGAAAAACTGCTGTAAAGTTGACGTATGTAGCTGAGCATCAGGTCCTGTTCAAACACATCAACGTGTTTTTCATCGAGTACCATGCTTTTATACAGTCGATTGATCTTCTCCAGAATAATCTTAGCTTGTTGTAAATCCATATAATGTTGGCTTTTTCAAAAGATGTCCTATCTTAGCTTTAATCTTTAGCTGATCTACTTTTAGACGTAAAATCTTTTAAAGATGTTTTTGCCAATCGGAGGTTTTTTGTGTTTGATGCTGTAAAAATACACATAATCACTAATAGGTTGCGCCTCTGTTTGACAGGATATCAAAAATTTTGATAACATATGTTTCTCGAACCTCATTTTAAAGGACAAAGAAGTGGTTGGATAGAGGTAATCTGCGGCTCCATGTTCTCGGGCAAGACCGAGGAGTTGATTCGTCGACTCAAACGCGCAAAGATTGCCAATCAAAAGGTCGAGATTTTCAAACCCCTCGTGGATACGCGCTACAGCGATCAAAAAGTGGTTTCGCATGATTCCAATTCCATCCTCTCCGTATCCATCGATCAATCGACACAAATATTGGCTTTATCAGAAGGGGTAAGCGTGGTGGGCATAGATGAGGCCCAATTTTTTGATATGAACCTACCTGAGGTCTGCCAACAGCTCGCCCTCAAAGGCATTCGAGTGATTGTAGCTGGCTTGGATATGGATTATCGAGGTCGCCCTTTTGGTCCTATGCCCAATTTGCTGGCAGTCGCGGAATACATCACTAAGGTACATGCCATTTGCCACCACTGCGGCAATCTGGCGACTCACTCTTACCGCTTGGCGGAAGATACAGATACAGTCGTTTTGGGTGAAAAGGACCGTTACGAAGCTCGCTGCCGCACCTGTTATCACATGGGTAATATCTTGAACTTACAAATCAAGCAGAATGGGGAGGCGACTCATTAGAGAATGCTTCGCTGCGGGTAGCCTCGCGGAGTGAATTGGCTCACTCCGCGAATAGCGCGTATGCCTATGCCTACCCCTGTTCTCTCGCAGCGAAGCGATCGCACAGTGGCCAAAGGCCATGATCTCGCATACCGCAGGCGCCAGCCAATCTCCTAAAAACAACTTGTTGCCTACACCTAAAAACAGTCTGGAAAATCCTTTGATCAACCAGACTGCTTATTGAATCTACTCTCGATAAACCTAAATCAAATTTGAATAGGCAGATTTTGTCTTCGTGTGTATCTAATCAGGTCTGACGACCACCAATTGTTTAGCAATGGTTTTCTCGCCACTTCGAAACCTTAGCACATAGGTGCCAGAAGGATAATCAACCAGATCAATTCGATGTTGGCCAGCAGGCATTTGGCCCTGGTGATGCAGCTCTTGGCCAGCTGCGTCAAGTATCCAAAATTCATCCAAGTCTTTTTCCAACTCTACAAAGAAGTAATTGGTGGCGGGATTGGGATAGTATTGTAGCTGGAAATCCAGGCCAGTCACTTGGTCGATGAAGTTGATGGCTTGGGGATTAGGTTCAGGGATGGCTTGATTGGGGTCCTCTATTTGTTCACAATCGTCTACTTCTACATTTTCTAAAATCAAACGGACCATTAGGTCATTCAGGGTTTCGATATTGTATTCTCCAGCTGTTGGCTTGAGGTGTGTATTGCCAATACCGCTGTGGTCGGTTAGGAAGACATAGGTTCCATTGGTGCTAAGGGCGAAAAACTTGAGTAAAAATTCTGTTTGTTTATTAACTCCGCTGGCGGCGATGGGGATGACTTTGATCCCTTTACGTGCAGCCGCTTGGATGGATGCTTTTAAACGGTCAATGACCTCCGTTTGGTGATGAGGGGGGGCATCCAATACCAAAAACAGGAGGCGGCTGATGGCCTGTTGCGACCAATTCATCTCTTGTACTGCCAGGTCTAATGCCGTATGTACTGCTTCAGGGTAATCCCCTCCCCCACCAGCAAATTGGCGGTTGATGAATTCAATAGTCGTATTGATATTAGGGCTGAAGTTAGCCATTTTAGTCACATAGGCATCGCGGCGGTCGCGATAAAAAACAGAGCCAACATTGATGGCTAAGTCGCGGTGGTCTTTGTATACGCGTTCGACCATATCGCCAAGTTCAGCTTGAATGTAGCTGATCTCATCCCCCATTGATCCAGTAGCATCTACAACCAAGGCAATGTCAACTACTTCATTCATATAGCAGTTTACTGGAATCTTATAATAATTCATTCGCTTATTATATGGCTGAGCATCAAATACTTGTTCCACCATAGGATGATTGACCTTTATCTGGTACTTTCCTGTTCCCAATTTTGGATCGTACAGACCAGCCCATAGCTCCGCTTGCCCCTTATTGTCCGTGCGACTTTCCCAAACGACCTTGCCTTTCTCATCCAACAAACTCACTGGAACATCTACCAATACCTTCTCCCGCTCATCCACCAAATGAACTTGGTAGCGATGATTGGGGTAAAACTGCCAATGATCCTGCGTACTTTTAAAATTGACATCTGCCATCAACTCTTTCCAAAAGGTCCAATTATCTGAATCCTTCCACTCCCCTGCCGTTAGCTGTCCAGCTTTTTGTCGAGGGGCCGTTCGCTTGGCAGCCAGAGGGGTCGAGGAGGGTTCTGTAAAACTGCTCACCTTTATCCCATCCAGCTCTACCCCCGCAGCTTCTTCCAGGAGGACATCATCTGAATAAGATTCGATCATCTCCACTGTTGGAGGAGCTGGTTCCGCTGCATCCATACTAAACGCCTCTATTTCACGTGAACCCCTTATCGTAATACTCCTATCTTCCAGGGCACCACTCGCCACCGCCTTTTCGTCCTTGGGAGAAGCACCAATCCCACTTGAGCTTCCTGCCTTTAGTTTGGCCCTACTCGTCGCATCGATCAATCTAAAACTGCGGACTTCCACTTGATCCAAGTCCAAGTCTGCTTTATTCATTTTGAAAAAGAAGTAATCGCGAGTATCTGGTACAAAGTCTAGGTCTAGAATTTGGGTTTGGGTGTAGCCTTCCTTGCGGATTTGCACTTCATAGACCCCTTTTTCTACCCACAGGCGGATCTTCCCCTCTTTATCGCTCAGCCCACGGGCTACTAATTTCCCACGCTTGGTCACTTCGACCTCTGCTCCCTCGATTTTCTCCCCTGTACGAGAGTCGCTCACTTCTGCAAAAAAAGTAAAGGAATTAAAGGTATGAGGAAGCAAAAAGAAAAAACTGAGTAAAACGAGTAAGGATTTCATATCAACACTTTTAATGAAGAAGAATGATCAAACAACCCAATAGATGCGCTTCGATTCGCAAATGGTGTGTCCGTTTTAAAAATCCATAATGGCCCCCAGAACGATTCGACGCGGTAAGCTGAAAAAGTCAGGGTTGTTGAGTCGCCATTGGTAAGATTGCAAAAAAGCGGCTAATGAGCGACCAGAATTGACGATTTCATCAATTTCACTCTGCCCATTGGCGGAAGCCAAATAGCCATCATCACTAGGTGAGCCAGTAGCTGGATATACTTGCACTACATTTCGGCGATCCAATACATTTTGAACACGGATATAGACATTCAAATTGAGCGCTTGGTCCTCTCGCCAAGAAAGCGAAAAGGTTTTATCAGCCCTCAAATTCAGGGTAAAACTCCAAGGAATCCGAGCCCCATTCAAAGCACCAACTGTACCCGCTCCATTGAGACGTTGAGCTTGTAATTTGGCCGTGTAGGGGATACCAGAGAAGGCGATGGCCTGCAAGTAAATACCTGCATTGGCCAAAATATCCTTCCCCATAAATCGAGGTCCATTATACTTACTGCCTTTATCGTATCGATAATCAATGCTACCCATTACTCGATGGCGTACATCAAAATCCAGGGGGTACAAAGTGCGGATATTGCCTCGATTGGTCAGCCCGCGTTGGGACTCTGCTTCAGAGCCTGTTCCAGAGGCAAATTGCAGGGTATAATTGGCATTGACCTTAATATTTTGGGTTCTGCGCAAATCGTATTGTAGGCTAAAGCCTTTAACGGTACCAAAATCGAGGTTGTCAAAGGTAGTGTATTGATTAACTGGAGCGGGGACGTACAAATAAGTGCGGAGCTGGATCATATCGCGCATCTCTCGATAGTGCGCCGTCATTTTCAATGCAGAGCGCTCAGTTAGTTTTTGCTGAAAGCCCAATTCGTATTCGATGGTTTTGGAGGGTTTTAAATTGGGGTTATTCTCTGGTGTGCGTTCGTTGAAGTAGAAATAATCCAGCGCTGTAGCTCGCGTATTGGAAGTTGGGCGTTGAGTGAGAATATCGTAATGTGCAAAGAAATTGGCGGCATCTGAAATGGGAAAGGAAAAGGCCAAACGAGGCATCCAATTGAGCTGTGGCTCATAGTCTTCAAAACTTTCGGATGGGTTAAAATCTGCTGATTTAATATCTGCATCTGGATTGACATAACGAGGCGTAACTACTTCTCCTCCAAAAATGATGTTGCCATCATTAGCGGGTGTACCGTTGGGAAAAAACCATTGATCCCCTTTCCGAAAGGCTTTGACCGCATCAGAATTTCCCCCATCCACATATACTTTGTAATCATCTGCCACGCCTCCAGGCTGCTCCTGCCCAGTGGCTGCATAAAATTCGTCCGCTTCCATAATATCATACAGCGAATAGGGATCGCGAAGCACCTTGGTATTGGCATCATAGCGGTCTACCCGCAGTCCTAAGCGAAAGATGATGTTCCGAAAACTGAATTTGTCCTGAACATACATGGCCGTATATGCTGGTGTATTTGCCGCCACTGGAAAGCTACGAACGCCATTCTCATCCCTAGCCGTAAAAAAATCATCAAACTTGACATCGCTCCCCAATTTATTTCCCAAATAATCAAATCCCCAGTATTCTATCAAATCTTGATCCGTCAGCTCTTGCGCTGAAAACATATCCAGCGATAACTGGTCAGGGGAAAGACCATCAACATTGACATATTGGTGGAGGGCTTCTTCGCGCTCCATACCTGGAAAAGCAACATCTCGAACATTGCGATAAAACAAGCGATCTTCTAAATCAATAATTCGGGTATCATAAATCAATACCGTATCAGGATCATTCCCCAAACCAATAAGCGCATCAATAACACGGGTCGAATCCAAACCGATAATATGTCGATTTGCCTGCTGTCGCGCGATATTCCAAAGGGCATTGGGTCGAACCTCATAACCCCGCTCCACGCGCTGCTCATAGGTCAGTCCAAAGCTGATGTGATGCCGCCCCTTATCTGAATCCCTGGGCGTCAATTCAAAAGCCCCATGAATATTAGCACTCATCAAATCGCTATCTCGCTTGCCAATGCGATTGTAGACCCTACCCACATTGCTGTGAAAATTCCAGGCGGCATCAACTGCCCCAATAAATTGCCCATTGAGTGTAGAATAATCGTTGATGTCTTCCACATTGGAAGCCAGGTTATAATTGGCCAAGACTGGATTGGATCGTCCAGGCGTGTAGCCTTGAAAAACCTGCTGGTAATCGACATGCGCTACTCCCGTTCCTCCTTCAACTATATCCAAAGAGGGTATCCACTCATAGTCAAAACGCCCAATATGCCCATAATCAAAGGCGCGATCTCCATGACGATGATCCGCTACATCAAAAAGATTTTTCTCATAGCCCACTTGAAAAACATAATAGGCATTGCGAATAGGAGAATAAGCCTTTTCTTCATCATTCAAATCTTGAGCCCCCAGTCGATGGCGAAAACGCATATTAGCGCGGTATTTTTGGGTATGCCCAGTTGGATTATTGTGGGTATTGAGTAGGCGCCAACTAGGGACATCCAATCGGTCGTCATTGGGGGTAAATTGATCGCGAAGGGTGCTGTAGCTGCCTGTTAGCATGAGGTCGATTTGTTTGCTGAGGCGAGCGTCTAAGCGAGCCATGAGGTCCATCTGCTTAGATTGCTCATCAGGTCGATAGCCCAGGTGCTCTACGTCTTCATCGGAAATATACTCCGCGCTGGGTAAGCGCGATACCCCAACACGGGTAATGGGATTGGCCATCAGTTCGCTTAAGCTGTTATTTTTGATTCGATAGACATCTGTAGCGGCGGGATCATCATCCAGTAAAGACAAATAGCGCCCTGCCAATCGAAAACCCAATAAGCTGGTCGTAGAGTCCTTTTTGACCAGCGGACCACTCAAATAAAAGCTCAATAAATTTCGCCCATAATCATCCAAACCACTAGAAGTTTCCATCTCCAAACCACCTGAAAACTGACCAGCAGGCCCTTTGGTAATAATAGAGACAATCCCTCCAGTAGCATCGCCATATTTGGCATCTATTCCGCCAGTAATCACTTCGAGCTGTTCAATTTCCGATACGGGAATAAAGACATTTCCCGTCACCCGAAAATCGTCAATGTAATAATCCGTCCCGCTAAAGCGCCCTCCTTTAATACTGACTTCGTCGTTTTCATCAATCTGCGTGGCACCAGGGGCCATAGATATGAGGGCATTGACATCGCGGGTGGCAGCCGCTTGGATTTCTTTGGCGGTCAGTACAATCCCTCCTCTGGTTTTATCTACCTCAATGAGGGGTTTTCGATAATAGGTAACTTCCACTACATCAGTGGTATAGACAGAGGTCTCCATGCTGATGTCCAAGCGATTGACGCGGCCAGATGTAATGACCAGTTCTGCAATCTGTCTGGGGGTGTGGCCAATGTGATTGATGGATAATTCATAAGTACCTGGTTCTACCTGAAGGCTGTAGTTACCATTAAAATCTGATACACTCCCCTGCTGAAACAGGCCATCTTGGTACAATTGGATGGTGGCACCGATTAGATCTTCACCAGTCTCTCGATCAGTAATTTTACCTTCGAGTACGGTTTGGCCTTGGACTTGACAACAGCAAAGGAGGCCAAATAGGAATGCGATTAGCCTATTCATAAGGATGTGTTTTGATGGATGGATGATTGGGCTAAGGGGATGGTTTTTGTCTTTTTATTGTCGGACTTACTTGGAGTAAGTCCGACAATAATAGTCTATTTAACAGTTAGCGATTCCAAGACTTCGTGGCGCTCTACCAGTTCTACGAAGCCATCGCGGTAGCCATAGGGGTCGGGGCCAAGCGCATTGTTGGCTAGATCGAGGATGAGCTCAGTGTTGATATTGCCTTTGTAGGGAGAGTCTTTGAGCAGTAGGCTAAAGCCAGCGACGGCAGCAGCGAAGCGGAAGTTATCTGATGTTTGGTCGATGTCGACGATGGGGTGCTCAACTCTGGTCTTGATCAATTTGCTGTGAAAGCGTTTGGGTAATTTGTAGCGTAGTTT